>JBIPNA010000198.1:0-6518 GCA_044375665.1 Catalimonadaceae bacterium | reverse complement strand
TCGGTAGTTCATTTGCAACCGGTGCTCCCGGAATAACTGCATTGATTACCGGGGGCATGAGCAATATCACCTCCGTTTCGGCACCATTCTGGAATGCCGACGGAAGTCAATACCTGATTTTTCACAATGCCGGAGGCATTTTGGGCAGGATCAATCTTGCTGGTGGTGGATGTGTAGGTGCCCACCAGACCACACAATATCAGGTACCGACTTTTGTAGCCGGAAGTGCTGGGAAGCATTTTGTCAACTATGCTGTCCAGCTCCCAAACGGGCAGGTTGAGACGTATGGAGACAGTATTTTCGTAAGGTCGACGCCTTCTGCCACAGTGGCACCAGTATTTGATTTTGAGGCCGATGAGCAATGTCCCTCCCGCCCCACCAAATTTTTCCCGGCTGTGGCTCCTGCGGGCAACTACAGTTACCGCTGGACTTTCCCGGGCAATGTAACATCCACCCAGACCGTTGGGAGTTTTCAGTTTCCAGCAGCCGGGACCTATCCGGTTCGACTGGATGTGCGGGCTACCAATGGTTGCGGAGTCGGATCCATTACCCGCTCCATCCGGATTTTCCCCAACCCGACAGTTGCCATCACCTCTGCGTTTGCAGTTCCCGCCCAGGTTTGTACAAAAGATTCTGTACTTTTTACAGATGGCTCTACACCAGCTGCAGCGGTGCGGAGATGGAAATGGGATTTTGGCAGCAATCAGATTTACTTCAGTTCATCGGTGAAGGTTGTCTTTCCTCAAAGTCAGGCCGGGCAGGCCATATCTGTTTCCTTGAAAGCATCCGACAGCAGTGGCTGCGGGACCGCAGTGAGTCAGACCGTAACTCCTGCTCCGGGAGCCGATCTTCAATTTGGGGTCAGCCAGGTTTGCGAAGGGCAAACCACGCAGTTTCAGAACAATACACCATCTGCTTCGGGCATTTCATTTTTTTGGGAATTTGGAGATCCGGCTTCCGGCACCAGCAACACCAGCACGAGCAATGCACCCACAGTACCCCATATTTTTTCTGACTCCGGGTTGTTTACCATCCGGCTGAGGGGAATCACTGCGAACGGATGTACCAGCCGGGTAAGTCAGGCCGTACGGATTTTTCCTTTACCCATTGTTCAGTTTGGTTTTCCTTCGGTTCTGTTTCCAGGCAACACCGCCAGTTTCACCAACCAAACCATCGCGCCTTACCAGACTGTGGCCAGTCAAAACTGGAATTTTGGAGATCCGGGCAGTGGCAGCAACAATACTTCCACACTGGTTTCACCAACCCATACCTATGCAAATGCCGGCAACTATCCCGTTGAATTGTCGGTAACAACAGATAAAGGTTGTCAAAACCAACTGGCAAAGGAGCTGACGGTTTTTCAATTTTGCCCAACAGTAAACTATTCAAAATTATCACCTGCCAGCGGGCAGCCCGACAGTCTGATTGTTCAAACTTCCGTACCGCAGGGAAAAGAGACCAGGATTGATTTTTGCGCAGGCGACCTGGCGCTCACGCCTGTGCTTCAGAGCCAGCAATCGGGTGCTCAGCCCATTTCTTCGGCTTCACAGGTAGTTCCAGTTTTAAACCAGGGCAACTGGACTGCTTTTATTCCTGCTCCCCTGGCCACCAATGCGACAGTCTTTTTCAAGGCAAGTTATGGCGCTTCGCTCAACAACGACATCAGCAATTTTTCTACCAGTCTGGGTTCGCTTCAGAACAAATTCACTTCTCCCCTCTTCATCCGGTTTCTGAAAAAGGACAGTATTTGGTATGCATTTGCCTGCAACAACGACGCAAAACTTTGGAGAATCCGGTTCGGGACCAGCCTCGACAACAATTCACCAACCATCACAGAAATAACTTTACCACAGGGTACCCTGGTAAATCCATCGGGTGCCCAACTGGTTCAGGATAAAGACACGACCTATTTATTTGTCGTGAACAACCAGGCCAGCAACAATGTGGTCAGGCTCCGTTTTGCCCAGTCTCTTGAAGAAAATCCGCAGGTCTCGGTCTTGAACAACCCTCTTGTCCTGCAGAATTCAAATGGATTTTTTGGAAT
Organism: Catalimonadaceae bacterium; assembly: GCA_044375665.1. GTDB lineage: Bacteria > Bacteroidota > Bacteroidia > Cytophagales > Flexibacteraceae > CAMDMI01. The sequence goes on along the minus strand of JBIPNA010000198.1, from coordinate 4,474 downwards.
GGCATTGGCCTCTGATTGTGGCCAGTGGTACGGACTTTTGCTGGCAAGCGGGCAGTTGTACCGCCTTGATTACGGGAGCTCGTTAAGCAATACGCCGACTGCTGTCTCTCTTACGGGAGCCATTACAGCTGGTCTCGGCTCGGCCAACGCATTCAACAATATGCGGGGGATAACAGTTCTCCAGGACCTGGGCCACTGGTACGCTTTTTTAAATGCCAATAACGGGACATTGATCAGGGCCAGGTTCAAAAACGGGCTATCGGCCGATCCGGATTATGTAAGCAGCCTGGGAAGTTTCGGCATTTCAGGCACGATTGGTGGATTCCAGTTTGCCCGGGAAAACAGCGAATTCTTCGGCATGACCATCAACAATACCGGCACCATCTATAAAATCAAATTCCCCAATGATTGTCCGACAGCGAAGGGATTTATTTCGCGTTCGGCTGCCGGAAAGGATACCTGCATTTATCAGGCATCGGGAAAATTCTACATTACGGTCACAGGAGAGTACCCATTTGGGGCAAGCAAGCAGATTGTCGATTCGGTGGTGGTACCCAATCAGGTTCAGGTAAGGCAATGCAAGACCGTGGCTTTGAACCATCCCGATAAAATCTGTTTCGACTACCAACTTACACCCTCTGTTCAGGGCGGGCCTTTCCAGAATGGAGAATGGGATTTCTGTACCGGAGATTTTAAGAATCCCCCTTCTCTGCTGGCCCAACCCGCTTCAACAGGGACGGCCAATGCTACCGGGGTTCAGGTGGTAGAAGCAGGAGGGAATTATTATGTGTTTCAGTGCAACACAAATGGCATGAACAGGGTCAATCTGGGCAGTAATCCTGAGGGAACGCCCTCACAGCCCATAACCATTTTGACCAATACCGGCGCAGTGGGCGTTTCGGGCCTTACAGATTTCAGGATTTTCAAGGAGGGCAACCAGTGGTTTGCCTTCCTGATATACCAGACCGGCGATGTGGTGGTGAGGCTCAATTTTGGAACCGACATCACCAATACTGCACCCACATTTTCGCTCATCAATCTTCCCGGCTTTCTGGAAAAACCCCGGGGAATAGATTTGTTTGAAGACCGGGGAAGAAAATACGCCGTTCTGGCAAACCAAAACAACGGAACCTTAACCTTACTTCAATTTGGGTCTACCTACCGGAATGTACCGATCCCTTCCACCATTGAAGTACCAACAGCTGTCAATCTTTTTAAGGTGAGTATGATCCGGGATTGCAATATCTGGCATGCTTTTGTTTCCGACCAGGCACAGGATTCGGTTTTTCACCTGATTTTTCAAAGAGGTCTGAATGGAGTTCCGACGCGGAAAATGATTGGTATGATCGATGCCATTGGCTTGAAAGCTGTTAAAGACGGAGACAGGTTCTACCTCTTCGCCACAAAAACACAACCCACAAAATTCAATGTCTATAAATTCTCATTTGGCAATTCGCTGGATCAGGAGCCAGCAACAGACAGCCTGGGGACTTTCCCTGTGACGACCCCGGCCTCAGGAATCCAAAGAGTGTATGGAATGGAAATTTATAAAAATGCCTTATCTGAACATTTCTTCTTCGGGTTGGGTACGGACAATAGTTTGATGTATCGTTTAAAATTCCAGAATCCATGCTCGGCTGATTTCCCTACGGCCCAAGGCGATACAGTATTCAACCAGGCTTACCGGGCCGATGGAAAATACTATTTCTCGTATACCGGATTAAACCGGGCCGGTGAGCAGGTCAGTGGCTTTGATTCTGTTACCGTTCAAAATCTGGTGGATGCAGATTTCATCATCCCTGGAAACCGTTGCAAGGGAGAATCCATTTTGTTCAACGATGCTTCCATCACAGGTCCATTGACCAGCATTACCAGCTGGCATTGGGATTTTGCAGATTCGCTGGCCACTGTGGATACATCAACCCTTGCCAATCCGACCCACATCTTTTCCAAAGCAGGCATTTATCTTGTCCGGCTCCGGGTACAGGAACAAGGTGGTTGCATCAATGAAATTGTGAAATCGGTAGTAGTTGCCGACAAGCCCAAACCCGCCTTCAATGTTGTATCCAACGGCAGTTTGTGCACCAACGATTCTATTGAGTTTTCTGATGCAACCGTTACGATCAACGACCCGATTGTGAGCCACTTGTGGGAAGTCAGACAAAATGGAAACCTGATCGCCAGCTCCACCCGGCAAAACCCCAGATTTTATTTCACACAAACGGGTACCTACCAGATCAATCTTCAGGTAAAGGGTGAAAGTCAATGCGACAGTACCATCAGCCGGCCGATAACCATTGAGTCGGTCGGTTCCCAGGTCAGTTTCTCCAGTCCAACGGCCTGCCTGGGTGAGGCTGTAACTTTTGTACCCAACATAACAGGCCCAGCGCCCGATTCCATCCGGTGGTTCATAGATGCTGCCGGTTACAATGTTGGTAGCGGAAACTTTACCCATACCTTCAATCTGAACAGTGTTTTTTCTGTCCGGCTCACGGTTTACAACCAAAGCTGCGCCAATACTTTCACCCGGATTGTCAGGGTAAATACCAGGCCGAACTTTTCTGTTAATGCACAGGCCCCGCTTCCTTGTGAAGGACTTCCCATTACTTTTGGCAGCAATCTCAACACCACTGACCCAGTGAATTACCTTTGGGAATTTGGGGATGGCACTACCGATTCCGTCAGCAGTCCGACCAAAATTTTCAACTCAGCAGGTACATTTAAGGTAAAACTCCTGGTTTCAACCGACAATGGCTGTGCGGGAACCGATTCTCTTGATTTCATTGCCAAAAGATCTCCGAAAGCCCTTTTCAGTTTTGACAAAGCTTGTAAAGACGAACCGGTAACCTTTACAAACCTGAGTACAGCCAATGGCATTCCAGGCGGGATCACGTCTTACTTCTGGGAATTCGGTACCATAACAGGTCTGACCTCCACTGCCCAGGATCCCGGGCAAATTTTGTACAACGAACCTCCGGGGATTAAGATCGTCCGGTTAACTGTCCGGACCCAGGAAGATTGTCCGAGTACCTATACCAAAGAAATTGCCATAGGCCCAAAAATTGCAGCCAACTTCAGAAAAGAATCCGGCTGTCTGGGAACCCCGTTCCGGTTTTACGATATGACAGCAGCAGGGGTCGATTCCATCCGGAAATGGAACTGGTCGGTGGGCGGATTGAATTATACAAGTCAAAATCCAATTGTAGAACTCAGCCAGCTGGGCACATACGACGTAAGACTTCGGGTTGAATCGAAAAGTGGTTGCGTTGATGAGGTCACCCGAACTGCAGAAATTACGGTTCTCGATTCAGCCAGAGCAGATTTCAGCATCTCCGGGACTTTCAATTCGCCTCCATTTATTGCGGTTTTTCGCCAATTGCCTCAGGAAAATCCAAGCTACAGTTATGAATGGGACTTTGGGGACAGCACCTCAAGTTCTTCACCAAATCCACCTCCCCATATTTACAATACAGAAGGCACTTATGTGGTCACCATGGTGGCCACCAGAAGGGAAACCATTTGTTCTACCCGGGTTCAGAAAGCTGTCAATGTTATTTCAAATCCCTTACAAGGCATAAAAATCAGGCGGATTACGGTTGCCAAAGGTTCTGAACGAATTTCGATGTCTGCAGAAGTAGAAAATCAATCCAATATTGCCTTGAGAACATTCCGGTTAAATTTCCGGGCAGGGAATCTGCTCACCGGGTCTGAAGACTGGAATGGAATCTTTATGCCCGGGGCCATTATTCAGGTCCCACTGCAGACCGACCTTCTTGTAAAGTCATCTCAAAAAATACCATTCGTTTGTCTGACCGCTTCACTGCCCGACCCTGGCAAAGAGCTTAGTCCCGGAGACAACAGCCAATGCCTGAGCCTGGATTCTTTCCCATCTCTTTCCACTATGTTTCCCAATCCGGCTGCAAATGAGTTGACAGTTGAAATGAGTCTCTCTTCCGGCGATCCGGTTGAGATTCGGATTACCAACATGCTGGGGCAGGAGTTTGCCCGTTTTGAATCTGATGGGCTTGGTGCGGGGCCTTTCAGAAAAACCTTTGACATGCGGGATATCCCATCCGGAATGTATTCGGTTTGGTTCAGAACCGGCACCCACTCAGAAAGCAAAAAACTGATGGTTCTAAGGCCTTAACTGGTTTTGGCAAAAAAGAAGCCAGCCGCTTTATCTTAAAACATTAAAACCCGGAATTATACCGGGTTTTTAACTTTTTAAATACGTAGTAGTGCCGCTTCATAAACCCGGCGCATACCTTCTTCTATGCTGATTTTTGCTTTCCAGCCGAAAGTATTGTGCACATAATCCATATTGGAATAGCGGCTGTGTACACCTACCGGTTTGTCCAGAAGTGGTTTTATTTCCGGCTTATATCCGGCAAAAGAGCAGAATACTTCAATCAGTTCGCGGAAGCTCGTGAGTTTCCCCATCCCGATATTGATGGCTGAACCGTCATGGATATTG
>JBIPNA010000197.1:0-6542 GCA_044375665.1 Catalimonadaceae bacterium | reverse complement strand
GTAGTGGTAGATCTTTCAGCTATTTCAGGCGGGCGTTTGTTGCTGAAGCCCTTTCTTACTCTTCCGCCAAATCTTCCTCCATTGGCAATCATCAATCTGAAGCGCTACATGCAGGTGGCTGGAAATCCTTCAGGCTTAAACCTGGGACTTTCTTTTACTTATCTGGATGCTGATGTGAACGGAGATGAAAGCCTTCTTGAGCCTTATTTTGATCCAGGTACCGGCTGGGTATCCGCTTCAGGAAATGTTGTTCCCCAAAGCAATACGGTACAGTTTACCGGGGTTTCTTCAACCGGGCTGCTTACAGCTTTCCGAAATCAGGTTTCGGCCGGGAAAAAACAGGTCGCTTTATTCCGGTCTTTTCCAAATCCTTCAAAAGGACAGATCCGGTTAGAAAGCGACGCTCCATTCCGCCTTTTGTCCCTCAAAGACGTACTTGGACGTGAATACGATTTTCAGGCAGAAATCCTTGGGAACAAAGCCAAACTGGATATTTCGGCACTACCCGATGGTCTTTATTTTCTAACCGTGGAGACCAATGGCGAAAGCCGGGTGCTTCGTTTGGTGAAACGCTCCTGATGAATTGAAGTCAGTCCATAAAAAAAACCTCCCGGACCGGGAGGTTTTTTTTATGCCTTTGGATGAAAAAGGAGGATTAATCCAGATTCTTCAGAAAGTGAAGAAAGGTATCGCCGCGTAATCCAAGCCGGATGGTTTCCAGGGGAATGACTTCATTGGGAGCGATGTTTCCAAGATTTACGTTGGAGCCCAGGAGTTTTATAAACCAAACCTGCTGGGATTTCTGGGGAGCCTCCCAGATGATTTTTTCAAATGGAATCTGTGTCAGAATCTCGTCTACCAGGCCTTCCCTTACTTCGCCGGTTGACCTGAATAGCCCTACATTACCGCCTTCTCTGGCTTCTCCGATCACTTTCCAGGCCCCGGCATCCAGCTCTTTGTTCATGAGCTGAATCCATTTGTAGGGTGGAATAATTTTTTCAGCGTCTTTGGATCCTACTTCTGAAAGTACAGTGCCCCGTTTGGCCAGTTTTTCAATGTAGGCACACTTTTCATCATGCGGCAGTTCGATAGAACCATCACTCACCTCAGCAAATTGAAGGTCAAACTGGTCGAGAATGCGGAGGTAATCTTCAAAGCGCTTCCGGATAATAAAGGCTTCCAGTAATGTGCCCCCCAGGTAAACAGGAACACCGGCACTGCGGTAAACAGCAATCTTTTCTTTAAGCCCCGGCGTAACATAGGAGGTGGCCCAGCCCAGTTTTACAATGTCTACGTGGTCGGAACAAACCGACATGAAATCTTCTGTTTCCCTGATGCTTAGTCCTTTGTCCATGGCCATGGTCAGGCCGGAATTGCGTGGTTTTGCCGAACGTTCGGGTAAATTGCTAATGGTATAATTCATGCTCTATTGCGTTCCTTTTCCTTTGGACCTGATTTCCTGAATAATCCGGTACAAAGTTTTTTGTGTTTTAATGTCTTCAAAAAATTCATACAGCACTGCATGGCTGTCGTAGTCAAGGATAATACCGTTTTCCAGGAACAAAACAGCTTCTTTTAAACGGCCCTCTGAAAAGTGATAGGCAGCTGCCCTGTAATAAAGCAATGCTTCATCAGGCATCAGGGCAATGGCCTCTTCCATCATTTGAATTGCTTTGTCGGCATGGCCCTGCTCGAAATAAATATGGGACCAATCCAGCCAAAGGGCAATGTTTTCGGGATCTAGCTCATAGCCTTTTTCAAAAGCGATTTCAGCCGATACCACATTGCCCATGCCATATTCTGCTATGCCTTTGCTAATCCAATAATTGGGGTTTTCGGGGTCAAAGTGAATGGCTTTGTTGAAAAAATGGATGCTTTCTGCAAACTTCTCCATTTCCAGCAGACAGGTCCCTATGCCAAAATAAGCATCATCCTGCTCCGGATTTATTTTGATGGATCTGCGGAAATAGTGGATGGCCATGTCATACTTTTCCAGACTTTCCATTGCCGCTCCTACGCCTACATAATATTCTGATTGTTTGTCGTGTATCGCAATCGCCGCCAGATATGCTTCAGATGCTTCTTCATAAAGCTCAAGGTTCATCAGAATGTTTCCCCGCTGAAAATGAGCGATATGCATGTTTTCCTCCAATGCCAGACAATACTCAATGGCATTCTTTGCTTCATCAAACATTTCCAGCGTGTTGAGTACATTGGCATTACTCAACCAAAGCAAAGCATCAAAAGGATTGGCATCCAGAGCCCTTTTGTAATATTCAAGAGATTCTTCCAGCCGGTCTTCTCCACTCAGACAAAGCACAAACTCCTCCAGGCATTCTGAAGAAGGAACCAGATCCAGCGATTTCCGAAACCAGGTTATGGCTTCTTCGGGCGACTCCATCTGAAAAAAGGTGCTGGCAAGAGCGTGGTAAAGCCGTTCTTTCTGCTCCACAACGGTTTCCAGCCCGGTCAGATAATGAAGTACTTCCTTGTGGCGCCCTTCGAAATTGAGGAGCGTACATTTCAAAACAATCAAATCAATATCATAAGGGAAAAATGGTTCTGCTTTTCGCAGCATTTCCATTGCAGACTGGTTCTCGCCACAATTGGCCAGCACATGGGCATAATCCAACAGCAATTCAGAAGAATAAGGAAATGTTTCCATTGCCTTCTCACAGGCTGCCCTTGCTTTGGCAGGTTCATTCTGGTTTACATAGTGGTAAATGATGAACTCGTAAGCTTCAAGATCCAGATAACCGGGATGCTCATTCCGCAGCATCAGTTCATACTGCTTAAGCCAGGCCTTGCCTTCATTTTCATCTAGAAATTCTCTCGCCATACCTTCTGTTGGGCTTTTCCGGTTCCGCCTATTCCAATCTCAAAAGTAAGCACCAGTGGCGATATTTTCACGCTGGTTTCTTAAGGATCCAGTCCAGACTTTCCTCCAGCGTGTGATAGCGAAAACCGGGCCAGAAATCCTGGACATTTTTTCCCTTGTAAATGAGTTGTTTAGCCGAAGAAGCCGCCGTAAATCGGGTCAGCAGCGGACGAGTCCTGAATATCAAACTTCCCAGAAATTCCAACCTCCAGGCTATTTCCCGCATCCAGGGCCGGGCACGGATAAATGGAGCCCGAAGTCCCAGCTTTGAAGCACAGGTGCCAAAAAATAACTGATAAGAAATGGCACCCGCAGAAAGCAAATAGCGCTCTCCTGTATTTGTTCCCCGCTTAAGTCCTTCCAGAATAAATCCAACCACGTCCCGGGCATCTACATAGTTGATCCAACCTTCAGGATAAAACATCCGCTCTTTCCGGACAAAGCCAAACAGACCACTGCTGCTTTCATCTTCTTCCCCCGGAGCCAGAATAATAGACGGATTGAGCACCATGGCAGGAAGGCCTTCTTCTACGCCCCGAATAACCTCCAGTTCTGCCCTGTATTTGGAATGGGCGTAATCTGAAGTATTTTCGTCCGGATTAAATCCCTGACGTTCATCCAGTTCTGCTGGCATAGGTTTGCTGGGCGACATGGTGGATACCGATGAAATATGTAGAAACCGCCTCAGCCCTGTTTCTTTCAGACAAACATTCACCATGTTGGCGGTACCCTCTGCATTGGTCAGATATAAAAGTTCCCTGTCCGCCGGATCAAATGAAACCAATGCGGCCCCATGAACTACAAAGTCCATCCCTTCTACAGCTTTTTCAAGCAATGGAAGATCTCCAAGGTCGCCCTCTATCCATTCTACGGATTCCCAGCCAGGCACTGATTTTTGACGGGATCCTCCGGCCTGTCGCACCATGGCCCTTACCTGGGCACCTGCTTTGATCAGCTCCGGAATCAAAACCCTTCCCAAAACACCTGTTGCTCCGGTTACAAATACCCTGAATGAATTTTCCTCCATTTACCCTGCAAAAAAAGGCTATTAAATGGGTTTTTTCTCCAAAATGAAGTCGTTCAGCACAAATGGTCCGAAGGGAATGTCCACCTGCTTTTTAATCAGATAACCTGCTTGCTGATAAAAATGGAAACTCGGGTTGAATCTGTTCACGTTCAGGGTAAGTGTGGAATATCCGCTTTTCTTTGCCAGAGACTCTGCTTCAGCCAGCATAAACTGCCCCAGCTTCCTGCCTCTTTCTTCTTCCAGAAGGTATAGTTTTTCCAACTTCAAAACGTTGGAATTCAATGCCTGAACCGCAAAAAAGCCAATAGCCTGAGGCCCTCTTTTCAGTAAAAAGTACTGCTCGCCTGCGTCATGCCGGGCTTTCAGCACTTCGGGGTGGTAGAGTTCCCTGAGCATATATTCTATTTGCTCAAAGGATAAGATCTGGCCATACCAGGATGGCCAGATGGTATAGGCCAATTCCTGAATGCTTTCCCAGTCAGCCTCTGTGGAGGCAGGGACAATATTTTCTTTTTTCATCATTCTCGAAACAATGCCCCGTCTTTCAGGCACCAGGTGGTTACCCAGATTCGGGTTGATTGTAGTTTTTTCAGCAACAAATCTACCAGTTGCATGGCCACGCCCATCATCGGTGCCCGAAGTGCCAGCATACCCGGATATGCAAGTCTGGCTTCCAGATTCAAAGTCCTGAATGCCAATGCATGGCGATAAAATGCCTCAGGCTCCAACTTGTGCCAGGGCTGAAGCTCGGCCTGACCGGCCGGGTTTCCCAAAAACACTTGTTCCATGTCCACCAGCGTTTCAAAACTGCCTGAACAACCAATAAGATCGAGAGGCAGGTGCGGCTGCAGGTACATCCAAAGAGGTTCGAGTTCGGTTTCCAGCCTGATCCGGATCCGCTCAATAGCTTTGGGACCCGGAGGATCTTCATCTCCCGCCATTTCCAAAAGCCGGAGACCCCCGATTTCAAAGCTCCTTTTCCACAAAAGTTTCCCTTGAAGGCAATGGAGAAACTCCACACTGCCGCCGCCAATATCCACCACCAGGCCCTCGGGGCATGCATCCAAAACCCCGCAGGCCCGAATGCCTTCGAAGATGAGGGCTGCCTCCGCTTCGCCATCCAAAATCCTGACCTCAAGCCCGGTTTGCTGCTGGATTTCCTTCCCAAAATCAGGGCCGTTACGGGCATTGCGAAAGGCGCTGGTGCCAAATACAAGGGCAGACTCGGGTTCAATTCCAAAATTTTTCAGGTCCTCAACAAACAATTGAAGGGCCTCCAATCCCCTTTTTCGGGCTTCGGGTAAAATCAAACCAGCTTCCATTCCACCTTTACCGATGCCAACACCCACTTTTCTGATACAACCTACGGTCCGCGAAAAACCAGGTCCAGGCTTTGCAATAATCCATTGAAAGGTGTTGGTTCCCAGATCTGCTACGGCTTTCCATGGAACTGTGGGACCGCTTATTCCGTCCTTCATGTGGCTGATAGAAATCTAAAGTTTGGAGAACAAGTCCTTTGCCTACTTTTGCAAACCTTTTCTGCTGCCCTGCCTTTGCCGGGAATTCCCTGCAGGTGAAAGGCAAAGCAAGGACAATCGAATGGAAAGTAAAACTGAAAACTGGAAAGTTCCTGGCGAACAGGAAGGAAAAAAGAAGAAAAAAGATGGACTCCGGGAATGGCTCGATGCCCTTGTCTTTGCCGTGGTGGTTGCTACGCTGGTCCGGTGGTTCCTTTTTGAGCCCTTTACCATTCCCACACCTTCGATGGAAAAATCCCTACTTGTGGGTGATTTCCTTTTTGTAAGCAAACTCCATTACGGTGCCCGGACACCTAAAACCATTCTTCAGCTCCCTCTTACCCATCAGAAAATCTGGGGAACGGAAATTCCTTCTTATGTGGATTGGATACAACTTCCTCAGTTTCGTTTGCCAGGTTTTTCAGAAGTTAAGAAGGGCGATTGTGTGGTTTTCAACTGGCCGGGAGATAGTTTGTACCCCACAGACCTCAAAACCAACTACATCAAACGTTGCGTTGCTGTTGCAGGCGATGTGCTTGAAGTCCGGAATCTCCAGGTACACATCAATGGAAAACCCATGGATGAACCAGAAATGCGGCAGTTCCGGTATTTTGTCCAGACCGGACAAGAAATATTGCCCCGGTTTTTCAAGGACATGGACATCACCGAATACTATTTCGATCCGGGACGAGGAGGCTATGAATTGTTTACAACCCCTGCCCGTGCCAAACAGTTTCTCGACAACGGGGTTGCCAAACAGGTTGTTCTCGAAAGCTATCCTGCCGGCCGTGGCAATGAATTTGTGTACGCCTACGATCCTGCAAAAGCCTGGAATGAAGACCATTATGGCCCACTGCTGGTTCCTGCAGAAGGGATGACCCTGCCCATGACGCCAGAAAACATCCGCAAATACCGGATGGTGATTGAAAAATACGAAGGCAACGACAAAGTGGAAGAAAGAGACGGGAAACTGTTTATCGATGGAAAGGAAACAGCCAGCTATACCTTCAAACAAAATTACTATTGGATGATGGGCGACAACCGCCACAACTCTCTGGACAGCCGCTTCTGGGGCTTTGTTCCAGCCGACCATGTAGTGGGGAAAGCCTGGATGGTCTGG
>JBIPNA010000196.1:0-6546 GCA_044375665.1 Catalimonadaceae bacterium | reverse complement strand
CGATTTCTGTATTTCGATTCAACTCAAGAATTCATAATTGCATGAAAGAAAACCACTTTGGTTTTTTGAACCACATTTTCCAAACGATTCAATTTTCTAACAAATAATTTCTAACATTTTTTTTTGTGAAAATATTTTTGTCAATTTTTTCTAACAATAATCTTCTAACAAAAATTTTTGTCAATTTTATTTTGTGAAATATTTTAAACACTGTTTTAAGCCGGGTTCCTCATAGTTTATTAGAAAAGCCCTGAACAACTCCATGAGGCCGATGAACTTTTAAGCCATGCCCGGAAACTCAAGGATGCCATTGAGTTTGAAATCACTACCTACACCCGGAGAACAGTCGTAACCAACCAAACGGCAGAAGCAACTCTGGTAGTGATTGAAACGATGAATGCAGAAGTGGAGTCCATCACCCAACTTTTGGATTCGGGGAAAATTACCATTCCTGAAAAAATAAAGGAGCAGGAAAGAAAGCGGTCCATCCTCATCAATGACATTGAAGAACTGGGGTTCAAAAATGAGGATAAAGGTTCCAATTTTTACCTGAAACGCCAACTTCAACTGGAGCGGGCCAAAGCGGAAAATGCCACTGTGGATACCTTTATTGCAGAAGTAACCGCAAAAAAGGCTGATCTGTCGTAAGACCAACCAACTGCTCAAAGAACACAATTCCTAAAATGCTGAATGTTTGAAACTTAGAACCTACTTACTGGTGAAATCACCAGAAATACTTCCAAAATTTTGAGATTTAAAACCAGGTGTGCAAATTGGGAACCTAATCCAACCTGTAAAAAACGAATCTGGTAACCGAATGCAAACGCACCTCATATCCTTTTCTGGAGCATTGCGGATATTTTCAATGCATCGGCAAACGGTAAGAAAAAAAATGGGAACAGCTTTGAACTCAACCGGTTCCGCGAGGGCTGGGGATATTCGCCTTTTTGGCAAATAGGAGCAATAATGCGGAAATTTGGTAGTTAGTAGAAATACGAAACGACACCATATTTAAATTTAAAGAAAATGATAAAACGACTTTTACATTCAATTTTTTCTAAAACAGGGATACATATTACCAAAAGAACAAAGTATAACCGAAGTACATCTTTCAAAGTTGGTAATTTCCAATACAGTGCTGTAGTCCCTTTTGCAAATTATTCGCCTTGGGTATCTGACATTGAATTCAACAAAATATATAATGAAGTAAAGTATCATACTTTGGTCGACATTTTTCGCAGTTATGAACTATGGGAATTGACAGAAACCATTCATAATTTAGATAAGAATGCTTCGTTCATCGAAATCGGAGTATGGAGAGGAGGTACCGCTGGTGTTATTGGAAGAAAATTGTCATTATTGAATTCTAATGTTAATTTTTACTTAGCAGATACCTTCGTGGGTGTGGCTAAGGCGACTGAAAACGATACCTTCTATAATGGTGGCGAACATTCTGACACTTCACAAGAAATTGTAGAAAACTTACTTTCAAGTAAATATCATAAATACAAAATATTAAAAGGAATTTTTCCTAATAAAACCAGTTGTCTAATTGATGACGAAATTGTATTTGGTTTTTGTCATATAGATGTTGACGTATATGAATCTTCGAGAGATATTGTTGACTGGATTTGGAGTAGATTGATAAAGGGAGGTATAATTATTTTTGATGATTATGGCTTTCATACTTGTGACGGGGTTACAAAATTTGTAAATGAACAAAAGAGTAAATCGGATAGGATTGTTATACATAATCTAAATGGTCATGCAGTAATGATTAAGGTACACTAACGTGCTTCTGCTAACAACAGCGGTTTCATTGTTGGGTCCGTAGGGCCAACAATGAAACCGCTGTTGAACGGAACCGGCAAGTGCTAGTTTTGTTTATGGGGAAAGCGTTTGGCTTACCACTTCTTTTTCGTTGTGGCCTGAGCCTTTGGGGTTCTTGCCATTGTGTTTTTATAGTCCTGGATTAGGATCTGGTAAGTATGGTTGTTGTTTTTCGAACGGTAACGTCATCAAGCGAAGCTGTTTCGAATATTCGGAATATGACCCGTTTTCATCCCCCATTTCACCCTCAACTGTTGGGCCCTTGAAAAACCCATCCCTATCTTTGCCCCGCACCAAATCTTACCAGTTCTATGGCATATGTAACCACCCAGGGCCAGGCTTCAGGCGTTTTTCAAATCACCTTTTTTCATGAGGCGCAAAATTCACTGCCCTCCGAAATTCTGTCCCAGCTTGCCCTGGCCATCCAGGATGCCGGCAAACACCCCGCCTGCAAAATCATCCTCGTCCAAAGCGGTGGCGACCGTACTTTTTGCGCCGGAGCCAGTTTTACCGAACTGATCGCCATCCCGGATCTGGAGCAGGGAAAGGCCTTCTTTTCCGGTTTTGCCCATGTGATCAATGCCATCCGCACCTGCGGGAAAATGGTGTTGGGTCGGGTCCAGGGAAAGGCCATTGGTGGCGGTGTGGGCCTGGCAGCTGCTTTTGATTACTGTTTTGCCACAAGGCAGGCCTCCGTAAAACTCAGCGAATTGGCCGTAGGGATTGGTCCCTTTGTAGTTGGCCCGGCAGTGCAACGGAAAATCGGCGTTTCTGCCTTTACCCAAATGACCCTGAATGCCACAGAACTCTACAGCGCCGATTGGGCCAGGGAAAAAGGCCTGTATATGGATGTTTTTGATACCGTTACAGAAATGGACGATGCCATGGCTGCTTTGGCAGGAAAACTCTGTGCTTCAAATCCCGATGCCCTGTCTGAACTGAAAAAAGTTTTCTGGGAGGGCACAGATCATTGGGATCGGTTGCTTACCGAAAGAGCTGCCATCAGCGGACGGCTGGTCCTTTCCGATTTTACCCGGGAAGCCCTGGCAAAGTTTGCCCCGAAAGCATAGAAAACATTTTCCGGATTTTATCCGGGCATGTGCCCCTTTTTGTCCCGGTTCCGATGCCCGGCTTCTTATTTTAACCATAGCTTTTTTTTGAAGCCGGGACCAGTCTGACCTATCTTTGCTGCATGGGTCAACCCTTTCTAATGCCCTTTTCTTTGAACCAATGGATCGAAGAAAACAGGCACCTCCTTAAACCACCCGTAGGCAACCAGCAGCTGTATGTCGGCAACACCGACTTCATTGTGATGGTTGTTGGTGGACCCAATGCCCGAAAGGACTTTCACGTCAACCAGGGCGAAGAATTTTTCTATCAGCTGGAAGGGGAAATTATCCTGGAGCTGATGGTCCCAAACCCCTCCCATCCTGAGGGTCCCAAAGTACTTCAGAAAGTTCCCCTCAAAGCCGGAGAGATTTTTCTGCTCCCTCCCGGAATTCCCCATGGACCCAGAAGACCGGCGGGATCCATTGGTCTGGTGATAGAACGCTACCGCAATCAGGATGAATTGGATGCATTTCAATGGTACTGCGATGATTGCCAAAGCCTGGTCCACGAAATTCTTGTCCCTGTCTCAGACATCGTGGGACAGCTACCCAAACTCATGGATGGATTTTATGCCGATCCCCAACTTTCTACCTGCGTTTCCTGCGGTCACCGTATTACAAAACCTTAACCATGGCACTGACAGAAATATTCGATAAATTTCTAAACGAGGCCGAAATCAAAACTTTCGACCTCCGGCACCGGAAAACCATTGCCAAAAACATGGGCAAATACCGGGAATCGGTGCGAAGCGGCATGGAGCAATACAGCAACCATGAACTTGCCCGGTCGCGTGCCGCCTACATAAAAGCCAATACCCTCCAGAATCTGGACAAATACCTGATGGAATGGGAAGGCCACTTCACTGCCCATGGAGGAAAAGTAATCTGGGCCAGCAATGCCGCCGAAGCTTTGAAAGCCATCGGACAAATCATGAAATCGGCCCAGGCAAGACTGGTGGTAAAGTCCAAGTCGATGACTTCGGAAGAAATCCACCTGAACGAACATTTGGAAAACCTTGGTATAGAGCCTTTCGAAACCGATTTGGGCGAATACATTGTGCAGCTGGCCGGGCAAAGGCCTTACCATATTGTAACCCCTGCCATGCACATGAGCAAGGAAGACGTCAGCCAGCTTTTTCATGAGAAACTGGGTACAGATCTCACCGATGACCCAAGAGAACTCACCATGATTGCCCGGAAAATCATGCGGGAAAAGTATACCGAAGCTGAAGTGGGCATCACCGGAGGCAATTTTCTCATTGCAGATGCAGGGGGAGTGGCTGTAACGGAGAATGAGGGCAATGCCCGTCTTACCGTGGCCTTTCCCAAAGTACATATTGCACTGGTGGGCATTGAAAAAATGATTCCTGCGCTGGCCGACCTGGATCTGTTCTGGCCTTTACTGGCCACCTCCGGAACTGGCCAGCATGTGACGGTTTACAACACCATTCTCACAGGTCCACGCCAGGCCGATGAAACCGATGGTCCTGAGGAAATGTACGTGGTATTGCTCGACAATGGCCGCTCCAGGCTTCTTGCAGACAATCAAAAGCGACAGGGTCTTCAATGCATCCGTTGCGGGGCTTGCCTCAATGCCTGTCCGGTTTATAAAAACATTGGTGGACATACCTATGATACCACCTACAGCGGGCCCATCGGATCCATTCTTTCGCCCCAGTATCTGGGCATGGAAAAGTATAAACATCTGAGCTATGCCTCTTCGCTTTGCGGCGGTTGCAGCGCTGTTTGTCCGGTCCGGATAGATATCCACAACATCCTTTTGCTCAACCGAAAGCAATCGGTAGATGAGGGCCTGAGCAATCGCTGGGAGCAACTCGGATTTGGTTTGTGGAAAAAAGCCATGCTCAACCGAACCCTGATGAATATGGGCGGTTCAAGCCTAAAACAGTGGGTTTTGGATATTCTTTTCAAAAATACTTGGTCAAAACGAAGAAGAGAACCAATTTTGGCTCCGAAATCCTTCCAGGAACAATGGAAAAAAGGACGCAGGTCCTGAGATTTCCGAATGGTCCCGTAGTAGAATGGATACTACGAAAGTCTCCGGAACTTTAGATACAGGTTCGATTCCTGTCGGGACCACAGCAAAATTGCATCGCTTGCCGGTGCAGTTTTTTTTTGCCCGAACCACCGTTCGAATTGGGAGCATCCGGTTGGGATTTGGGGGCATTTGGGCGGCTGGTCCTGCTATCCACTCCTACTCCTCGGTCCTCCCGCTGGTCGGCCCTGCGGGGTATCCGCTGCTATCAGGGCCGCGGGTCAGCTCCGGGACCAATCCATACCCGCTGGCATCCAACACCCATCGCTGCGGATCATTCCCGCTCCGAATCCGGTCTTTCAGAAAGGCATCCGGCCAGGACATTTGGGCGGCCCTTCTACCCGGGAGCATCGGCTTAGGGATCGGACGGGAAAGCCCGGAGTGCGCAAGGAACGCAGCGCACGAGGACTTGAACGGAAGAGCCCGGCCCGAGGAACGAGGGAAAGCCCCCATAAATCCGGGATAAAAAAAAGGCCCTGCATTCAGCAGAGCCTTTCTGTGAAGGGAGATTCATGCCGCTCCCCCTTTTCAAACCTATTTCCTGATCACCAACCTGAAACGCTTTAAACGACCCGGGCCACGCACCTCTACTTCATAAATACCGTTGCTGACCGAACCCAGATCGATACGGGTTTCTTCCAGATGAGATGATTCTAACCGGAGCAACTCCTGGCCCAAAATGGTCCGGATACGCATTTCGGTCCAATCCTGACCCTTCAGAATTACCTGCCCGGATGCCGGATTCGGCGCAAGCGTCCAGATTTCTTCCTGCGCTGCGTCCCGGATGCCGACAACCTGCACAAACTGCACGGCCGAAGTATCCAGACAACCATCCAAAAGAATAGAAACAGCGTAATCACCTGAAATCTGAGCCTGATAGGTTGGGGAAGGCGTAGAAGCCACAAGGCTTCCGTTTAAAAACCAGAAGTAGGACTGGCCGTTGGAAGGAGAGGCTGTCAACGTACCCGCCGATTGGGAGAAGGAGGCAGAATTGAAATCGTTTACCAGCGCTGTAACCCCTGCCCTCGGACTTTCGCAGGTACCAACCACCTGAGCAACAAAAAACTGGGTTGTTGCCTGCAGAACAGGCGTCTGATACAAGGGCGAAATCTGACCAGCAATGGCCACCCCTCCCGTTGCAGTTGTGTACCAACGATACTGGCTGGCCACACCTGTAGCCTGTAAACTGGCAACTCCTTGCCGGCAAACGGTATCCCCAATGGTCAAAGGTGCCTGCGGGGCAGCAAGGACATTAATGATACGGGTATCGGTTCCCGAACAGGCCGGACTTTGAATAAATGTGACTGTATAGGTCAGAGAATTGGGTCCCAAAGTGGCCTGGGATGGGTTAAAGATCCCATTCCCGGAAACCCCGGTCCCGGTCCAGGTTCCGCCCGAACCCACAAAACCGGTAAGCACAAAAGCCGGGTCAGAAGCACAAACAGTAAGATCGGGGCCGGCATTGACGGTGGCTGGATTCAGACTGACGGTGACCTGCTTGGTCTGTGATGCTTCACAACCATCCACATCTACGGTGTAGGTAAGATTAAT
>JBIPNA010000195.1:0-6562 GCA_044375665.1 Catalimonadaceae bacterium | reverse complement strand
ACCGCAACACCCGGCTCAGGGCGGCAGCTTTGATAAACTGTGGGCGGGCTCCCACGATGGTAAACAATCTGAACACAGGCAATGGACTATGGGCCCAAAGATGAAGGATGCCAGTCAATCCAGCAGCATGCCATACAAATTTGAATCCGGAAAAAACGTGAACAATGCCCGCCGTGCAAACTGTATTCTTTTCATTTGGTTTTTCCTGGAACAAAGGGTTAGGTTTGGGGGAAATGGAAAATCTTGTTCAAAGGTTTGCGGGCCTTTTTGAGCCTGCATTGATCACGGAAATGATCCAGTCCGGCCAGGAAATGCAGTTTAAGGAAGGCGATGTCATCATCGATTACGACAGGCTGATCAAAGGGATGCCCCTTGTTCTGGATGGAACAGTCAGGGTTATGAAAAGAGACGAGGACAACCGGGAAATCCTGCTTTATTATGTCAGCAGCCAGGAAAGCTGTACCATGGCCTATACCTGTTGCATGGAACTGCGGAAAAGCGAAATCCGGGCGGTGGCAGAAACCGATGTCACTTTGCTTTCCATTCCGCCAGAGAAACTGGACGAATGGTTACTCCGGTACCCAAGCTGGAAAACCTATGTATTTCAAAGCTTTAACCAGAGGTTCAACGAATTATTGAAATCGGTTGAAAACATCGCCTTTCGCAAGCTGGACGAACGTTTGGTCGATTACCTCCTCCAGAAATCGGAAGTCATTGGCAAGCGGGTGCTGGGCGTATCGCACCAACAGATTGCCGAAGAGCTGGGTACCAGCCGGGTAGTCATTTCCCGGCTTCTGAAGCACCTGGAAAACGAAGGCAAAGTCCTTTTGTACCGAAACGAACTAAAAATAATGCCTGGGTTGAAGGAAGGTTAACGGTCCCCTTTTCCCAGTTCGGCGTTAGAATCTGGACCCATGTTCGGCGTGGACTCTGGATCCGTGTTCGGCGGAGACTTTGTCTCCGTCGTTGCGTACTCGAATCTCCGATTCGACAGAGGTACGGTTAGTTCATATTGTTTTTCTCGCAGGAGACTTTTCCTGAAAAATCAACTATTTTATCTACCTTCTAAAATGTTATTGTATAGGATACAGCTAAATCGTTAATCTATCCAACTTAAGTCACTGCGCAACGCGAATGAAACATTCGCTGACACACCGACGAAGACAGAGCCTTCGCCGAACAAAGGCCTTGCGGGCTGGCCGATTGGATGTTCTTGATCTTTTTGTTTCTTTTTGGATCAAGCCAAAAAGAAAGAGAACGGCTCCCCAACAAAACCGTTGAGTCAAAAAAGAACTGCCGGCACCGGCAACAATTTCCCGAAAGACCAGGTTGTAATCTTCATCTTATGGAACAATTTTCAGAAAACGACATCGACCGCATCATCGCCATGGCCTGGGAAGACCGCACCCCTTTTGATGCTATTGAAGTACAGTTTGGTCTGACCCATGGCCAGGTCCAGGACCTGATGCGAAAAGAATTGAGTTCTGCTGGCTATACCCGGTGGCGCAAGCGGATCCATACCGGCATCGGACAAAAACACCAGCAACGCCGATCCGAAGACATCCGGCGGTTCAAGTGCGACCGCCAGCGGGCCATCACCGGTAACCGGATTTCAAAGCGGTAAACCCTCCTTTTCAAACATTCCTATTCACCAAATGCACTTTACCCCAGACACCTTGCAGGACTGCAACCGGATTTTCCGGCTCAACCTGATCAATTCCATTTCCGGAATCAAACAGGCCAACCTCATTGGCACCTGCGATAAGGAAGGCCGCAGCAACCTGGCCATTTTCAATTCCATCGTCCACATTGGCAGCAACCCGGCCCTTTTGGGCTTCATTTTGCGACCCGAAAGCGAGGTCCGCCGGCACACCTGGGAAAACATACAGTCCACCGGCCTGTACACGGTAAACATGGTCGGAAGCGCATTTGTGACACAGGCCCATTACACCTCGGCCAAATTCCCCAAAAAAACCTCTGAGTTTGCCGCCTGCGGACTGACAGAAACCTACCAGTTTGGCTTTGGCGCCCCTTTTGTGGCTGAAAGTCCGGTCCAGATCGGGCTTCGGTTTCGGGAAGCCGTCCCGATCCGACTGAACGACACCCAATTGGTGATTGGCGAAATAGAGCACCTGGTCGTGCCCGACAACTGGGTCCTGGAAGATGGGCAAGTTGCCCTTGAAACCGAAGCCGTCGGGGTATCGGGTCTGAACCGCTACTGCAGCCTGAACCCACTGGCCGATTTCCCCTTTGCGAGACCCGAAGAAGTGCCGGATTTCGGGAAAGAACGCCCATGAAAAAATCCGACTTGCCCCAAAAAACCTGTCCGGTCTGTCAGCGCCCCTTCACCTGGCGCAAAAAGTGGGCAAAGGATTGGGAAAATGTGGTGTATTGCAGTGAACGGTGCAGGAGGGGGAAAGGGGAGGTTGAGAAATAGGTAAAAAATGCAGCCGAATTTCTGAAAGTCCCTTTTCCATAAAGCAACTTGAAAACTTTGTTTTACATAAGATACCCTTCAGGGAAGGGAAAGACCAGAACTGCTTTTGGCGCTTTACATCCTGTCATCTGGACACCTTTCATGCCAGACCTCGTGCCCTGGGTGGATTATGAACTTTTGGGTTTACAGTGCGAACAACCCATCCCTAACCAAATGGTTCTTGAATATTGGCAGCGTGAATGCGATAGGCAGAAGATATTTGATTGTTTTCCGGTAATTAAGAAGCCTATTCAGAAAAAGGACCAAAGAGCCCAAACCCAAACAGCTTGGTATCCTTAAGGGGTAGTTGGGTAAATGAAGCTTCATTTTAAACCGTAACCCATATTAGGAAAAATTCGATCTGAAAAGGGGATAAAAAAAAGCCCACCCCAATGGCAAACTGCGATCGGGGTGGTGCTCAATTTGGCCGGATACACTTGTTAAAGCATCCAACCGATTAACCTTGAATTTTACTTCATGAAAATCATCCTGCTCATGGGTAACTTTTCTCCGTCTACATCAAGTGTATATAAGTACATTCCGCTGGATGGCAACATTTTCCCGGAGATTTTCACGGTTTGCTTACCATTTGAAGAAAGCTTGATTTGCTGCACCAGGCGACCATCCAAACCAAAAATTTCAAGTTTTGCCATCCGGGCTTCTTCCGGGATAAAGCATGAAACAACTGTTTCGTCATGAAAAGGATTTGGGAAATTCTGATCCATTCCTGGTTTCGTTTCCTCAGGTTCTTCACTTTCATCATCAAAAGCCATCCGACTGATACTGCAGGGTGCTGGCTTAACAAAAATCTTTCTACAACCGGCTGCAAAAGTAGGAGTTCCACAAGTTGGGCTACCCGCTGGGGTTACAATCAAAGCAAAAGTACGGCCATTCGCTCCGGAACTTTGAGGATCATAGCTTGAGGAAGTCCCGGTAGCTCCTGTAATGGTCCAACCTGAAGTACTGCCACCAGTTGGGCAGGCCGATGTGGCTGAAACAGACTCCTTAAACCACCAACGATAGGTAAAACTTCCTGAACCTGAAGGAGCTGTACTTAAAACAATATTGGCAGGATTTCCAGTTGTAGCACACAAGGTTTGGTCGCCGGCTGCAATTACACCTGGGTTAAAGGCGGGAAGCACCGTCACCAGGCGGTTCCCTGTGGCCCACTGACTTGTGGTACCGTTGGTTACCCGACATACATAGGTACGGGTTGAGGTAATTCCTGCATTTGGAGTAAACGTCGCCGAATTGGCTCCCGGTCCGGATGCAATTAGCCATACTCCGATAGGATCAGATGCCGGAGGTGCGGATTGGGTGCCATTTTTGTAATACCATTGGTACGTTGAACCTGAAGTGGCACCCGTACAACTCATAGCTGCCGGCAGTCCTCCGTTGCAGATGGTTTGATTACCGGCACTTACACTGCCTGCAGAAAATGGTGTGACTGTGATGGTTCTTCCGGTAGTTACCCACTCGTATGTTCCGCAACTAACTATGCCGGTTGGGTCTACCTGAACTGCATAGGAGATGCTGGATGAAGTAAAGGGTGGATCGTAGGTGGGCGAATTGGCACCGGCAATCCCAATCCAACCACCAGGGATGATACCGCCGCCATTTGGAGGATTAGAAATGCCATTGAAATAAAACCATTGGTAGGTGAACTCACCTGTTCCCCCGGCAGGCAAAGTTGAAAACGAAATGGGTGCCGGGTCTCCACCTCCCACAAATGTTTGATTTCCAGAGGCTACGGTTCCATAGGTTTCGGGTGTGAGAATGGTCATCTGGCAGATTCCTGTAGCCCATCGGCTGTTGGCGCCGTTGGTAACACGACACACATAAGAAATACTGCTTAATGGAACAGGAGGTGTAAAACTTGAACCTGTAGCAGCAGGATTTACAGGTAGCCAGGTTCCGATAGGGTCCAATGCAGCAGGAGCGGAAACGATCTGATTTTTATAATACCAGGCATATGTGGAGC
The DNA here is from genome assembly GCA_044375665.1 of Catalimonadaceae bacterium. GTDB lineage: Bacteria > Bacteroidota > Bacteroidia > Cytophagales > Flexibacteraceae > CAMDMI01. The sequence continues at coordinate 2,105 of JBIPNA010000195.1, read as the reverse complement.
CGGCAGTAGGGGGAGTACTGAAGGTAAGGGTACCCATGCTCCGGCCGAAAGAACAACCTGTTAGGCTAAACGAATTCAAAACTCCGGGACTAAAGCTTGCACAGGATTGCACCACTGTTTTCCTGCAGCTGGAAGCAAATTGTGGCACCCCGCACGCAGGAATTGAGCCCTTAGCAATTGGAGTAATAAGCACAGCAAAGGTACGGCCTAAACCAACCGAGCCTGCTGAAGCCGGATCGAACGAAATACCCGCTCCAGATGTGGTGGTTCCAGTAACATTGGCAGAGGTTGAATTGGTGCCCCATCCAGCGGGTACAGTACTTCCGGTGGGGCAGGTTCCCGTGGCATTTTCTCTCCAATACCAACGCCATGTATAAGCTGCGGCTCCAGTTGGATTAATGCTTAAAGTGATGTTTGATGGATTACCAGTGTTGCAAAAGGTTTCATCTCCACTGGTTATGGTACCTGGATTAAATGGAACCAATACTTCAACTTGTCTGATTCCAGAAGCCCAGGCTGCTGAAATGCCAGGAACTACAATTTTAGGAGAAACAAAACAGGCATAGGTGCGGGCTGAGGTAATTGAAGCAGGTGCATAGTTGGGAAAAGTTTGCCCGGCAAGATTTGCGGTAGGGATAAAAATCCAACCATTTTCTCCCGGAAGTCCGGAAGGCTGTGCATGGATTCCAGGTTTGTAGTACCAATCATAGTTGAAAGAAGTGCCTCCAATGGGATTGGTGGAAAAGGCTATGGCAGCCGGGGTGCCTCCATTGCAAATGGTATCCCGCCTTGTGCTTATGGTTCCTGGGTTGTGTCTTATTTCAACCATAAAGTCCTCTGTTTCGCCATATCCGGCTAGAGTGGCACAAGCCTGCGCATTGGTAATGGGACCATTCAGACTACGAACCCGCATTCGCTTTAAACCCAATGAAGATGAGCCGGTTGGAATGGCAACAGTAAACGTATGTGACTGGTTACTAACCGTACTGATGGCTACAATCTCGGTGGTGGCAAAGGATTTGTCGTTGTTGTAATCAATCCAAACTGCAACTTGCCCTGTAATTTCTAATCCTACCTGAAGCGTATTTGAAGATCCTGCCAATACCACAAACTTCCGGTCGGGAAATTGGTTGGTGGGCAGGTCCTGGGTGTAGTTGTCCCGGTATCCGTTACAGCCTGCATTAATTAAAGTGGAAGAGCCAAGCTGGACACTATTAATAAAGAAATTATTTGTCAGGCAGCTCTGGGTGTAAGAAGGAATGCAATAATTGGAAATGACGGCTGTATAGTCTTCGGTTTCACCGCTGTAGGCATCACAATATCCAAAATCGGATGTGGAATATGCCGTTGCCCGTACCCTGATTCGATAATTTCCTGGAACAATAGAATTTGGAAAAATAAGGGGCGCAACCATGTTGGAAGAAAAGGACAATTGATCAACGGCATACAATAATTCTCCAGCATCGTCAAAATCAGAGTCCTGATTAAAGTCTCCCCAGATTTTAACTCCCAAAGGATAATTGCCCGCATTGCCTGCCAAGTCAAAAATAGCATTGTAGGTCTGGCCTGTTTGTACATTGGCAAATCGGGTGGGGTCAAGGGCATAGTTCGCATAACCGCCACTACAACCTGTGGCTTGTGATAGTACCTGGTTGCTTGTTGTGGCTATATTTACAAGTCTAAAACCTTGAATAATAGCCGTTACTGGTGGGTCTGTAAATTGACCACATCCATCCGTAACTGGCACGCAATAGGCATCATTTCCCCGGTTTCTGAAGATTTTATAGCCATCCGACACGGTTAAGACCAGATCGGTTTTACCGTCTTTGTCCATATCAGAAGCCAGGACACCTGTTGGAAGCAATGGGTCTGAAAAGGCAGATTTTACAAATTGAGAAGGAAGTATCGTGCTATTGATCGGGGTTGTATTTCGATAAATGGTCATTTGTAATCCGCTAGCCAGGTTATTAAGGGAACGGTTTACAAAAAGGTCAAGCTTGCCGTCGCCATCAAAATCGCCACAAACAGCCATTCTATATACAAAGTTGGGAACTGCATCGCTATGGAGTGGAATCAGGCCGGAGAAATTAACCGGAGCCAATGAG
>JBIPNA010000194.1:0-6620 GCA_044375665.1 Catalimonadaceae bacterium | reverse complement strand
CGCCGTTCCCATGGAAAAGGAGTCAGGTCGCTCCTGGGAACAACAATTCTGGACCGGATAACAGGATTGGTTGTGTTGCTGGGCATTTTGCAATTTTTACTTCCGCTGTCCGGGATAGCTTTCCTGAAAGGCCACTTTGAAATATGGCTGGCCCTGATTCCGGAAATCTTCATCTATTACTGGGCCTTTCGGATTTGGTTTAAACCCTATTTTCCGGCCTTCCTGAGTTTGCATATCTACTCAGGCCTGGTCCAGGGAATGCAATTGATTTGTGTAGCCTTTTTGCTGGAAGCATTGCCTGGCCTGGGGTTTGGATTGGATTACTGGCTGCTTTTTCTGATTTCCTCTGTGGCGGCTGTAATACCGCTCACCGTAGGCGGACTGGGAGCAAGGGAGCTTGTTTCTGTTAAGCTGGCTCCTTTTATGGATACTTCGGTTCAGGCTGCTTTGACCGTGAGTCTTATCTTTTTTATTCTGACCCTTGTGAGTTCTCTCCCGGGGATTTTTTTGAGATATGGAAAGCCTTCAGCTTCACCAAAACATAGTCCAGGTCATTAATCTTGAATTCGAAAAGGGGTTGATGTCCTGCAACTCTCGGATCGTTTTTATAAGCCAGCAAGAATCCATTTTTGTCCTTAAAGTCAAGGCCCCTTTCGATGGGCTTTCCTCTGAACCAGGTTATATAATAGGCATGAACCTCCTTAATCCATTGGTCAGAAGGAAGGTAAAGATCCTCCTTGCCAGCGAGGTTGGCAATGGCCTGTGCATCTGCTCTGAAACCAGGTTCAGGTGAATGATCCACCCGGTAGGGCAAAACCACTGAATCGAAGGTAATTCTGGAAACCAGTAATAGCAATACCATGTAGTAATGCAGATCCTTCTCAAATTTTTTGGCCAGGAAGACAATGCAACCAGCCAATCCTGAAAGCAACATTTGAAGCCAGAAATCCGGATAGTAATTGGGGAAAGAGAGCAGGATCATTTGGGGAATGGCCAATGCCAATCCATAGGCCAACATGATGTTTTCCAGCATTTTCCTGAAGTAGGTGGAAAAATGAAGACCATTTTCTGCGGCCATAAAAATGATGGCCAGAACCAATGGGAAGAGACAAAAAATATACCTGGGCCTTGTATCTGGTGAAAGCCAGTATACAGGCAGATTGCAAAGCAGGATCAGGCCAAGAATTCTCAGATTTGGATCTCTCCAGATCTTCCTCCTGATGACTCCTGAAAACAAAAACAGTCCAAACAAGGACCAGGGAAAAAGGTGTACAAAATATTCAAGTGGAAAAACAAACAGGTGAATTACTGTATCCCATATGTTTTTGTCCAGGGCAGTTCGTTTTGAGGATTCTTCCCAAAGCCTTTGCACCAGCGGTAATATTGGCTGCTGCTGATTGTATTGGTAGTAATAGAAACCTAAAATGCCCATAAAAATCAGGATAGAAAGAAAATGGGCCGGATGAAACAAAAAGCGGATCTCTTTCCTGAAAATACAAAGGGCCAGAAGAGCGCATCCCAGAAACACGGGTCCCGGAAGCCCTTTGAGGAAATATTGCAGTACCAGAAGGGCATAAATGACGGGATACAAAATCCACCATTTTCCTTTTACACCCCAATATGCCACCGCCAGAAAGGAGGCAAATACAAAGCCTGAAAAAAGAAAGTCAATATGGCCAAGGGTCAGATCATAAAATAAAATCCGGGAGGATGTTACAAAGGAAAGCCCGGCAAGCGCAGCCAGATGGTTCCCCATAAACCGCCTTAATCCCAAAACAATTAAGATTACAAAAAAGATCAGTGGGATGACGGCCCCGAGTCGGATGGTAAGCGGGTTAATATCGCCGGTGATTTTGGAAAGACCCACCAGCCACCAATTGTATAATGGGGGTTTGTTCAGGTATGGCTCCCCGATCAGGCTGGGCAAAAGAAAGTTCTTATTCTGAACCATCTCCAGGGAGACAAGGCCCCGGATGGGCTCGTCAGCAATCAATGGAAAAAGGTCCAGGTTGTGAAAAATGGCCGGAAAAAGCAGGATAAAGCCCAGAAGGATTAATCCATTATGAGAAAAAGGAGGTTTTTCCAGGTTCACAGTATTCAGCCTTCAAACAGGAAAGTCAATAACCGACGGTTAAATCAAGTCCAGGTTTTGTAGAGGTTAAGGTTCTGATACTTATTTCTAAAGGAGGATTTCCTTAGCAAGCCTGTAGGTATTTTTGATTTTACGATCCTATGCATAATCAGATTTTAGTTACCGGTGCAGCAGGTTTTATTGGTTCAGCCGTTTCCATGAGCTTGCTTACAAAAGGTTATCAGGTTATTGGAATCGATTCTTTTGATCCTTTTTATTCCCGGAGCTCAAAAGAAAAAAATCTTCATCAATTGATCCCTAATTCTGGTTTTCGTTTTGTAGAAATGGATATTACCCATCCTGCAAAACGCTGGCCTGAAATCAAGGCCGATGCCATTATTCACCTGGCAGCAAAAGCAGGCGTGCCCGGATCCATTCTCGACGTAGGAGCTTATCTTTCCAACAATATTTTAGGGACCCAGCAGGTCCTCGATTGGATGGTTTTAAATGGCTGCCAAAACATTGTTTTCGCATCCTCCTCTTCGGTTTATGGTCAAAATTCACCCGGCCCTTTCAAAGAAACTGAAACTACAGATTTTCCCATTTCACCTTATGCAACGACCAAAAAGGCAGGGGAACTACTGTTGTTTAATTACCATGCCATCCACAAGATCAACGTGTTGATTTGCAGATATTTTTCTGTTTATGGACCCAGGCAGCGGCCTGATCTTGTTTTGCATAAATTTACAAAACTCATCCTTCAGAATCAGCCCATTCCCGTTTTTGGAAACGGATTATCCAGACGGGATTACACCCATATTTCTGATATCGTTTCAGGTACCCTGGCCGGGCTTCAACACCTTCAAAACCATTCAGATGTTTATGAAATTTTCAATCTTGGAAGTGGCAACCCAATAACCTTGTTAAAGCTCATTGAAACCATTTACACTGCCACCGGGAAAAAAGAACAAATTCAGTATCTCCCTCCCCAGCAAGGCGATATGCCTGAAACCTTTGCAGATATCGAAAAAGCAAAGCTGATGCTCAACTATAATCCAGGAGTTGGTATTGAGGAGGGGGTAGCTTCATTTTTATCCTGGTTTAAAAACGAAAATCCATCTTATTAGCCTTTTTAATTTCTGGTTTTACATGGATTAAGGAATAAACAGCCAGACCTAAGGATAATTGATATTTCCGAAATATTAGGGCTTTTACCTTGTGCCTCAATTGAACCATTTTCGATAATTCAAAACCAATAAAAAGGATGGGTTTGGTATTCAGGTTTCTTCCAAAAAGGTGTGCCATTGTTTCAGGGATGAAGGCCCTTTTTCTTCCTGTATTTTTTTCCATGTCTTTTCTGGTTTTGGCCGGATTAGAAGGAAAGTCTCAGAATGGGTCTGGCCCCATTGGCGCCGAAAGGGTGTATTTAGACAGTGCCCTTGCCCCTTTTTACCATGGTGTTGCTTCAGGCGATCCATTGCCGGGAGCCGTGGTATTATGGACCCGCCTCACCACCACCTCCACCCAGGATTCTGTTTTCTGGGAAATTTCCCTCGATACCCTCTTTTCAAATCCGGTTCAATCTGGTTGGGCCATTGCGGGATCTTTGCGTGACTATACTGTGAAAATTGATGTGCAGGGACTTCAACCGGGAACCTGGTATTATTACCGTTTCCGCAATCAGAACAGGTATAGCCTCATGGGCAGGACAAGGACAGCCCCTGCTCCTGGAAACCAGGTCCCTGCACGTTTCGCCGTTCTTTCATGTTCAAATTTTCAGGATGGCTTTTTTAACGCCTACCGCGACATCGTCAACAGAAATGAGGTGGATGCTGTCCTGCATCTAGGAGATTATTTGTATGAATATGGCATCAATGATTTTTCTCCCGGAATAGACAGTTCAAGATTGCATCAGCCTGCTACCGAAATATTGTCGCTTGGGGAATATCGGGCAAGGCATTCTCATTACAAACTGGATTCCGACCTCCGTGAAATCCACCGCCAGTTCCCGTTTATTTCCGTTTGGGATGATCACGAAACAGCCAATGATGCCTGGTCAGGTGGAGCACAGAACCATACCCCCACAACTGAAGGAGATTGGGAGTTTCGTAAAAATGCCGGACGGCAGGCTTATTTCGACTGGATGCCTGTTCGCGACAGGGTTTCGGGTCAGACCGATACCATTCGAAGGGCGTTTCAATGGGGTGGGTTGATTTCTATTATAATTTTGGATACCAGACTTGAAGGGAGACAGCAACAAATCGGAGTATCGGGTCCCGCAGTAAACGATACCAACCGAACGTTGCTGGGATTTGAACAGCTGGAATGGCTGAAAAGCCACCTTCAGGGGACAACAGCAAGATGGAAACTCATAGGCAACCAGGTGATGATTTCCCCATTGCGGATTTTGGGTAATCCGGTCAATCAGGACCAGTGGGACGGCTACCCGGCAGAAAGGACCAAACTTTTGGGTTTTTTAAGGGACCAATCTATTTCTGATGTCATTTTTCTGACAGGAGATATCCATACTTCCTGGGCAAACGATGTGCCTTTTAACATCTCCAATTACAATGGAACTACCGGACAAGGTTCCGTGGCTTCGGAACTGGTTTGTACCAGCGTAACCTCCTCCAGTTTTTTAACATTCTCTGTTCCCCTGGCGCTTATCCGGGCATTTAATCCCAATGTGAAATATGCTGATCTGACCAAAAAGGGATACATCACCCTTCAGGTTTCTCCTGCCGAAGCACAGTCCGATTGGGTGTATATGAGCACCATTCAAAACCGAAACTTCACCAGAAGCATAGGCGCCAGCTGGAAAACCGTGCATCTCTCAAACCGGCTTACCCAGGCATCCGCTCCACTTCCCATCCGGACAGGCATGCCGGCACTGGCACCTGAGTTTGTTCAGAACACAGTAAGAACCAGGCATGGTGTTCCCCGAAATTATGTCGCATTGCAGGCCTTATTCAACAACGATTTTAACACCCTTAGTCTCCAGGTTTTCCGAAAATCCGGATTGCCTCTGCTGGTAAGATTGGTTGGTGCAGATGGAAAAGAGTTGTTCAATCAAACCTTTCCACCATCACCGGAAGGAATCTGGGAGGCTGATCTGAAAATCCCTGCCTTTTCGGGCAATTTCCTGGTTTTGAGCCTCTCCGATGGACAACAATTGCTGTCCAGAAAACTGTTTCGCCAATAGGCAGATTTTGGAAGACAAGTTTGTATTCACAAATCTGAACCAGGAATTGAGGTATTCTTAATATGACTGCTTTTTAACGAATCAGCAACTTGGCAGAATATTGCCTCGGACCGTTTACATAAAGGAAGTACATGCCGGAAGAAAGGCCTTTCCTGTTTAAATTGTAAGAAGGACCCCAAAAGGTTTCCGGATTTCCGATTCTTTTTCCGCGGATGTCCTGCAAAAATACGGTCCATTGGTCCGCTTTGGTTGAACCCAGGATTTGAAGATGACAGTTTTCCTCCATCGGGTTTGGGATGATCCTAAGGGCTGGTCCCTGACCCAGTGGAGCAATTTGCACAAGGTCGGGCGAAACCTGACAGCCTGCAGGATAGCCGGGAAATGTTTCCCCCGTCCGGTTTACCAGGGTCCGGACATGGCCGATGCAAATGGTATCCAGACTGCCAATCGTATCGAAATAAACCCTTAGAAATGGGGTAAACCCCGGATTTCGGGGAATGGTTCTGCCCATCAGATTGCAGATAATCCTGCCTTCCGGCCTGAAGTCAAGGTAAGCCTTGCCGCTATCGCCTCCCAACAACAAAGCTGCCGAATCAATATTCAATCCATTTATTTTCAGATCGAAGGCCTTTATTTCATCGAATGGATTTTGAATAGATAGGTCGGCAAAACCTTCCTGGATATGGAGCGAATCGACCCGGATGCGGCCTTCGTGTGTTGGGTTGTGGATGGATAAATTGAACCCACATATTTCAGGCGTCACGCCAATGGGCGCAGAAGCCTGGGCTGCCAGGCATTCAGCAAGCAATTGCCCGTCGGCTACAGTTAAGGAATCGTCGTCAAACAGATCGGTGCAATTTTGAACCTGGTAACCAAGTGAATCTAAAAGGTACCGGGAATACAGATGAAAGTCAACGGAATCTACCAGGTAGTCTCCATTGATGTCGCCTTTTCTGGCTGTTCCATTGCAATTTCCCTTGCAGTCTCTTTCTGCCGATCCAAATGGCTCTCCATTGCAATCTACAAAAGGGCTGCATTGGTTTTGGCGGGTCACAAATCGCCTTCCCGAACTGTTTTTGGAGATTTTTATACAAAACTGCCCCCAGTTGTTGGCCCTGGTTTTTTCAATCCTGCCCAGGGTATCGGGCGAATTGTCCCAGTTTACACGGACCACAACGGTATAAGAACCCGTATCTACGTCGGTAATGTCTACCCATTGGCATTTCGAATTCCAGTAATAGATATCTGTACAACCGCGGCTTATCCCCTGAAAGGCACAATTGTATTTGGGAACACCCCCACCCGGACAAACATGGTCGAGGACACAATATCCTGCTTTAAAGCCCG
>JBIPNA010000193.1:0-6655 GCA_044375665.1 Catalimonadaceae bacterium | reverse complement strand
CTGGTTATTGTATTCTGTTTTGTAAAAATTAAAAAGGCGTTGGACTTCTTCATCCAGGAAATGACCGATTTTTTCCATCACGGTAACCGTGTCGGCTTTTTCATAGGGATGCTGACCAAGGTCAACCAGACGGTCAAACAGCTGGTCTACATTGGTCATGTTGAAGTTCCCGGCCATGACCAGGTTCCTGCTTCTCCAGTTGTTCTGGCGAATCATCGGGTGACACTTCTCTACTGAGTTCTCACCATGTGTCCCATACCTTAAATGACCAAGCCACAATTCTCCGGACCAGTCAAGATTGTTCTTGAGCCATTTCTCATTGTAAAAAAGAGCCTTATTGGCTTCCTGGGCTTTCCTGAACTTTTTCTCAATCTTGGAAAACAGAGCAGGAATGGGGTTGGGGTCGATAGACCGAAGCCTGTGGATATATGGTTTCCCAGCCTCCATATCCAGTTTTATGTTGGCTATGCCGGCTCCGTCCTGACCGCGGTTATGCTGCTTTTCCATCAACAAATACATCTTTTGGGCGCCCCAGGCTGGATTCTGGTAAGCGTCAATATAGTATTGGAGTGGCTTTTTGAGGCGGATCAATGCGATGCCGCATTCGTGTTTGATTGAATCACTCATAACCCCAAAGGGATTGGGCGCATATTTAAAAATTACCCGGTGGAAAGTTCAAAAGTAACGCAATTCGGTCTAAACGATGGCAAGATTTCTTTACAGTGCCTGATTTGTGGGAGGACCCGAAGGTGAAACCAGATGAACTTTCCGGGTAGGGAAAGCAAGTCGGATTGCATTGGTTTCCAGCAATTGAAGAATTTTCAGGTGAAACTCCTCTTTCAATCCAAGAAAATCGGAAAACTCAGGGGCCTCAGCGATCAGTAAAATTCTGATCTGGAATCCATTTTCACCCAGCTCAAACAGACGAACCAGGCTATCATCTGAAAACCTTGGATGTTCGGCCACCAGGCTTCGGAGTTCGGACAAAAGGCCCTCCAGCTCCTGCATGGAATGGCTGTACTCGATGGTGAGTAAAAAATCAATTTTTCTGTGGGTCCTGAGGGTTTGGTTTTCAAGGGCGTGATCGATCAGTATTTTATTGGGCAGCGAAACAAGGCTCTGGTCAAGTGTTCGGATCCGGGTGCTTCTGAAGCCTACTTTCTCGATTGAACCGGTAATTCCGTCAACGGTCACCTGATCTCCAACCACAAAAGGCTTGTCGAGAAAAATGGTAAAAGAGGCAAATAGGTTCTCCATAGACTCTTTAGCTGCCAATGCAACAGCCAAACCACCCAAACCCAATCCGGCAATGATGTTGGCCACATTGAGTTCGAACACAAAACCCAATCCAAAGAAAAAGGCCACAATCACCACAAATATTTTGAGGAGCTCCCGTACAAAAGGCAGCAACTGCCTATCCAGCATTCCATCCCGGCTAAAGTCCTGACGCTCTAAAAATTCGATGGCAAAAAAATCTATCAGCCTGATAATGAGAAAAGTAAAAGTTCCAATGAGAGAAAGCCGATAGACTTTACTGAGCACCATCAGGAGCCCGGGCTCTTCTTTGGGACTCAATTGCCAGGTTCCGGGAAGTTGAAGCTGGACAAGGCAAAAGTAAACCACCAGTAAAGTGAGCAACCACTCCAAAGGCTTGGTTAACAGGCTCTCAAATGTTTTTAGTGCAGTAAGCCCGGGCCTTTTTCTGATGATCTTATACAACAGACGGGAAATCCAGACGGAGAAATACCGCCGAAAAAGGAATATTCCGGCAACACCCATTAAAACCAGAAGATAGTCACCAATGGTGTTCTGGCCTAATTCGTAACGAAGCCAAAGAGCCTTAGAGAAAGGATTCATATCAGATTATAATGCAACATTACAAGCAAAATTTGCATTTCAGCCAAAGGCATTCAAGTAGCTGACTTTTAGAGGAATATGAAAGAAATCCAAATTAAACCAGAAAAACTACTGTTTTTGAGGTTACCCTAAGGCAAAAGGGGGTATAAACGGCCATAGCAAAACAAAATTATGAAAGCCCGGTTTCCATCAGAAGCGCCTTTTTTTGCCAAAATGGTACTTCTGTTTTCTCTGGTGATTCTTGGCCAGCCGCAACAGAGGAAAGCACTTGAAAGCTATGTTGAAGGATTCTTTCGGAAGGACTCAACAGTCTTAGGCCAGATTCCTTCTTCAAAGATCGGATCTTCACAAAACATTCCATCCTCTCTGTCCCATTGATTCTTTAATATATGATACAAAAAAGCCACGGTAACCGTGGCTTTTTTGTTTGAACTAAAAGAAAGAAAATCAGATTACTTCAAGTTTGCAAGAAGCGATTCGATTTCTTTGATTTTATTCATTGGCAGGGAGCGAAGCGTTTCAGCGAGATTTATTTTCTCAGATTTACGCATCGCAGCAAGAGGATGATCAGGTTTGTCTTCTGCGCGGGTTGCCGGAGTCCACTCAAACAAATCGTTTGGTTGACAATTCAGTAAAATGCACAGTTTTTCAATGTATTCAAGTCGAAGGTATTCTACATCCCCTTTTGCAAGCTTTGTTGCAGTAGTGGGTGCAAAACCATTCTGGGTCAGGAAACGATAAGGCTTTACAATACCTCTTGCTTCACATACTCTGGCAATTGAAAATTCTAACATGTTGAATAAGATTGTTTTTGTTTGGCGCAAATGTATAAGAATCACTTAATAAAAAAGTGAAAAAAATAATTACTTACGGTTTTTGTCGACGAATTTCTTCTTTTCAAATGCCAACATCATAGATTCTCCGAACGGCGTTCAAGAAGGATCACATTCTCAACATGATGGGTATGGGGAAACATATCCACTGGTTGAATCTCCACAACATGATATCCAATTTGCAATAAAAGCAGATCTCTTGCCTGAGTCGCAGGATTACAACTGACATACACCACTTTGCGGGCCCCAATCTTCAGAATTGCCTGTACCACATCAGGATGCATTCCTGCACGGGGTGGGTCGGTAATCACAATATCCGGCTTGCCATGCATTTCAACAAAGGAATCATTCAATACCCTGGCCATATCGCCGCTAAAAAATGCAGTGTTTCCCAGATTGTTCATTTCTGAATTGCTTCTCGCATCCTCTACTGCTGCCTCCACATATTCAATACCTACCACAAACCGGGCCTTCCTCGCCAGAAACAGCGCAATTGTACCAGTACCTGTGTACAAATCATAAACCAGATCTCCTGACTGGCAGTCGGCCAAACGGTCAACCAGCCGATACAAATTCAAAGCTTGAGGGCCGTTGGTTTGGTAAAAAGAAGTTGGCCCTACCCGAAAATTGAGATTCTCCATGGTTTCAACCACAAAGCCAGGACCAAAAAATGAAACGGGCTGTAAATCAGAATAACTATCGTTACGCTTTTGATTAAGTATGTATTGTAATGATGTAACAGAAGGAAAATCCTTTAACAGGCCAGAGAGCATAGCCTCTGTTTCTGCTGGGCGGTCTTCGGCTACAATCAACAAAACAAGCCATTCCCCTGCCGATGTATTTCTGATCATCAGGTTGCGTAAAAAGCCCTTTTGTTCCCTGAGGTCGAAAAAGGAAAGCTGGTTCTTCAACGCATAGTTCTTTACCCATAAACGAATTGCATTGCTCGGGTCGGACTGTAAATGGCAATGTTCGATGTCCAGAATTTTGTCAAACCGCTTTGGGATATGAAATCCCAGAGCCTCAGGATTTGCTATGGTTTCAGAACCCATATCGGCCTCTTCCAGCCAACGCAAATGGGAAAACGTAAACTCCAGTTTATTTCGGTAATACCTGGTTTCTTCCGAACCCATTATAGGCTTCCATTCTCCCTCTTTGCATTTTCCTATACGTTCTAATGCATCTTTGACCTGCTTGGTTTTCAATTCAAGCTGACGGGGATAGGAAAGGTTTTGCCATTTACACCCTCCACAAACGCCAAAGTGTTTACAAAAAGCGTCCTGACGATCTGGCGAGGGTTTTTTTAGGCGATAAACCCTTCCCTCACCATAGGATTTTTTATCCTTTTCAACCAAAAGATCAATCAGGTCTCCGGGAACTCCCCCATCCACAAAATAAACTTTTTCCTCAATCCTGGCCACGCATTTGCCTTCAGCAGCCATGTCAAGAAGGAGCACGTCTTCTTTCAGACGATTGCGGGATCTCCGTTGCTTCATCGGCCAAAACTAAAGGGTTTTCTGGTTTGCAGAAGAAGCCTTCCCTCGATTTATTCGTAGCGGAGGCTTTCAATTGGATTGGCCATTGCGGCCTTGCGTGCTGGAAAAATACCAAAAACCAACCCGACAGTAATGGCTACTCCGAAAGAAAGTAAAACCGAAAATCCGGTGATTACTGTTTGAATACCAGCCAGTTTCTCAACCCCGTAGCAAATAGAAATACCCAAAAGTATGCCGGCAAGGCCTCCGGTAAAACTTATGGCGACCGCTTCGGAGATAAACTGAGCCACAATGTCGCTTTTCCGGGCACCTATTGCGAGACGAAGGCCAATTTCTTTGATTCTTTCCATTACAGAAGCAAGCATGATGTTCATTATCCCAATCCCGCCAACCAACAATGAAATGGAAGCAATAACCCCAAGAACCACATTGAATAATTTTTTGGTCTTTTGCTCCTGCTTCAACAAAAGCTCGGGCACCACCACCTCTACATCCTGCACCTCATTGTGCCGTCTGTTCAGAATAGACCAGATTTGATTCACCGATGGCTCAATAAAACGGCTTTCTTTGATATTGACGACCAACCGATCCAACTGATGGTAGTTTTCAGGAATTTTTGATCCTTCATCTTCATTCCAGTGGGTGCGCTTCATGGATGAAGGCGTGATCAAACCTCTGTTTGAAAACCGAAGCAAAACCGTTTTTATCGGCGTATACACATCTGAATTGAAGTTACGGATGGATAGCTTTTCGACCGATTTATCCGACAAAGTGCCAGGCTCCAAAACCCCGATAACTTTGAGCCAGACTGCCCCGCATTTGATGCTTTGCCCAATCGGATTCACTTTAGAAAAATACCGGGCCTTCACCTGCCTTCCTATGATACAGACCGCAGCTGCATGCTCCAAATGATGTTCCAGAAATAAGGTCCCCTCCGAAATCCGTACCCCTGCCATTTCAAAATACCGGTTGGTTACACCCACAATCCGTCCGTTTTGCCGGACTCCATCACGCATTACTGCAGCTTTAATCTCAACTTCGGGGCTGACATACCCGACCTGTGCTACCGTTTTTTGGATGTTATCGGCATCTTTTAAACTAAGTCCTGGAGAGGACCTGGGCTTTTCCCTGGAGTTTTTTTCCTCAGCCTTTTTGGCTGGATCGGGTGGTAGTGCCTTGAGAATGATGTTGTTTGACCCAACAAGCTTGATCTGCTCCAGGATTTCTTTTTCAGCTCCTGCCCCGATGGCCAGCATGGCTATAACAGCTGCAACTCCGAATATGATTCCCAAAGAAGTGAGAACAGCCCGGAACCTGTTGTTGCCCAGAGCCTCAATCCCCATTTTCAGATTCAGAAGGAAACGCTCCATTTCAGGATTTTGGAAATGTAGAGCTGGAATCCGGGCGGCCTTCTTTGGTTTTTGTTCCCTCCAGAAACTGCGCCCAACGTTTTTTCCATGCCGGATTTTCCTGTGGGTCCGGGGCTGCTTTTATTGAAGAAACGGCCGTCCACTCAAGGCCCGAAGTGTCAGCAGGTTGAACTATAAACACCTCGTCTCCCGACTTTAAACCCTTGTAAACCAGGCCGTGGGTTTCATTCACAGCACCAAGGGCAATCTCCTGCCGGCCGATTTTGCCGTTGGATCTGAGATATACATATGAACTTCCCTTATTGGTATGAACAGCCTCCAGAGGAACACTCAATGTCTTTTCAAACCGACCTGCATGTATTTTACAAGAGGTTGTCATGGCAGGTCTTAGTTCAGAATCTTTTGAAAGAACGTCAATGACCACTTCAAAAACTTTGGCATCGGAATTCGGCTTTTGCTCTCCCACATTGGCCACCTGCCGGACTCCTCCTTCAAGCTTCTTGCCGGGTTCTGCATCCAAACCAATTTCAACATATTGCCCAACTTTTACTTTTCGGATATCTACTTCATTGATGTAGGTAACCACCTGCATCTGTGTCAGATCAGGGAGAGTGGCCACACTGGGGTCCCAGGAATTGACGGTAGAGCCGACAATTTTTTTCGTTCCATTCCAGGTCCTGCTGTAAATAACCATCCCATCTTTGGGTGCCATAATGGTGAGTTTTCCCAAAACATCTCTTAATCTGCCAGCTTTACTTTGTGCCAGACTTAAGTCAGATTGAATGATTTGCATCTTGGTGATGGCCTGCCGCACCTTGGTTTTATAGTTCTCAGATTTTACCTGAAAGTTCTTTATGGCTTTTTCAAGCTCTATTTCCTTCTGACGTATGGTGGCCGGCGCCTCAAAGCGACTTTGCTCTTTTTCAAGCTTTGCCTGCTCAACCGAAAACTTCAGGTTATACAATTCGTCCCGGGCTTCGCGGAGCGTCAAGGTAGTGTCTAAACGGGCCTGATTGTATTCTGAGGTCTTTTTATCTACCTCAAGGGATGCATCGCTGAGTTTACTAATGATTGGGTTCTTTTCAATAGAAGCTACATA
>JBIPNA010000008.1:0-24288 GCA_044375665.1 Catalimonadaceae bacterium | reverse complement strand
CAATGCGAATTATGGAAATATTGCCCGGGCACCTTTCGCGACCAATCCGGTTTTGGCCCTTGCCGATGCAGACCAGAATGGGCAGCTGGATCTGGTGGTTGGTGACTTCACTGGTCAGATCAAGATTTACCGCGATTTCAGGCAACAACCTTTTACACAGTTCACCGCAGATAGTACGACATTTTTCAACCTGATATTGAATTTGAAATTATCGCATAGCTGGAGCAACTATGTGTCGCCGGCATTGGCCGACCTTAATGGGGATGGCTTTCCAGAAATGGCGATTGGTCAGGCGGGCGGAGGACTGGGTTTGCTGGTAAACAGGTTGGGACCAAATGCCATTGCGAAGCTGCCACCCGGGGAAACTCCGGTTTTGTTTCCCAATCCCCTGCCTTTGGGAGAACGATTGTCCTGGCGAGATGCAAAACCCGATCATATCCGGTTGTTTTCTGTTCGGGGGGAAGATTTGGGTGCCGGCGAGTTTTCAAATGGCACCTGGGATCCTGGTGCCCATGTTCGGCCAGGTTTGTATTTTATACACTTTGAGTTGCAGGGCCGGCCATATGTCCAGCGCCTTTCACTGATTTCCAATGAATGAATATTTGTTAACCCAGTACAGTCACGGAGCTGGCTGTGGCTGTAAACTTTCGCCCAGGGTACTGGAGTCGATTGTGAAAACTTTTGATGCTGTAAAGCATTTCCCAAATCTGCTGGTAGGGAATGAAGGGAGAGACGATGCCTCCGTTTTTCGCATCAACGAATCCCAGGCGGTTATCAGCACCACCGATTTTTTCATGCCCATTGTGGACGATGCCTTCGATTTTGGGAGGATTGCCTCGGCCAATGCCATTTCGGATATTTATGCCATGGGAGGCACCCCGCTTATGGCCATTGCCATACTGGGCTGGCCCATCGATAAATTGCCGGCAGAAGTAGCCGCACGGGTTCTGGATGGAAGCCGGGCCATTTGTGCCGAAGCCGGAATTCCTCTCGCCGGAGGGCACAGCATCGACAGCCCCGAACCCATTTTTGGGTTGGCCGTAACCGGAATTGTTCATCCCGACAAGATTTTGCGAAACAAAGGCGCCAGGGAAGGCGATTTGCTTTATCTCACCAAACCTATCGGGGTAGGGATACTCGCCACAGCCCAGAAGAAAGGGCTTGCCGATGCCGCTGCCCGGGAAGCTGCTACAAGGTCTATGGTCCAGCTAAACCGGTTAGGTCAGGATCTGGGCACCGTACCTGGTTTACATGCCCTCACCGATGTTACTGGTTTTGGATTGCTCGGCCATCTGGAAGAAATCTGTGATGCTTCAGGATTGAGTGCTGATGTGTTTTTTCCCCTTGTCCCCAGGTTGGCCGAAGCCGAAACCTACCTCCACCAAAAAGCAATTCCCGGAGGTACGAGGCGGAATCTGGACAGTTTCGGGGCAGGAATTTCAGGCGGAACGGAGGAGCAGCGGTTTTGGCTTGCCGATCCGCAAACAAGTGGGGGACTGCTGTTGGCCCTGGATCCTGCAGAGCAGAAATCGTTTGAATCCTGGGCCTTGACCAAAGGTCATCTGCTGCGTCCTTTTGGCAAAATGCGCTCAAGGGCTGCCTTTTCCATTCGTGTCCTTGATGACCCTTTGTTATGATTGTATGAATTTTTTGCATTTTTGGCAACAAATACATCAACTTGTTAAACAAATTGCAACAAGGAAAAATCCTTTTTCCGGATTTTCTAAATTTTCACCAACTACTTGTTATTCAGTCTTCAACCGGTACTTTTGAACCGTAATAGCTGTTTAAGCTTCCTCATTTTATACCAT
This sequence comes from Catalimonadaceae bacterium, assembly GCA_044375665.1. GTDB lineage: Bacteria > Bacteroidota > Bacteroidia > Cytophagales > Flexibacteraceae > CAMDMI01. Next base: position 22,477 of record JBIPNA010000008.1, on the reverse strand, counting down.
CTAACCAAAAAATCCGGTAAAAACCGGAACAAAATATTGAAAATCCGGTCCGAAAGGTCCGGATTTTTGCTTTTGGGGGAAATGATAGCTATTGGCTACCGAAGTATGGTTTTGGGCGGCCGGGCGGGCTCTTTGTTGCAAGTCCTCCCACGGCCAGGCAGTTTTCGAAAAGGGCATTTCCCGGCTTCCAAATGCCGTTAAAATCAGGGCCGTGGTCCGGGCTTTACACGTCGATCCCTGCCGCAGGGGCCAGGTGGCAAAGTTTCGAAGGAAGAGAAGTTTAGTTTCAAAAGGCTGTGCACCGGAACAGGTCTTCAGGCCCGGGAACCGAAATGGGAAGGAAAAACCAAACAGCCCCATTTGGCGGAAAGAGAAGCCAGAAGGCATCCAGACTGATTGACTGAAAAAGGCAGAACCTCGTGCGATCCGGAAAAAACCGATGCCCAAAAGTTGGCACTGCGGTCTGCGTGAAGGACAGAAGCGAAAAACCCGAAGGACGGGCCCGAAACATGGCTTAAACCTGGAAACGGGTGGGAAGCGGCCCGGACGAGGATTTGGAGCGGATGGCCTGACGGCGACGACAGGAGCCGGCACGCCCTGATCAACAAATTGATTTGAGTTTTCATGGGAAAGAGAAAGATCCGAAGGAACCAGACAAAAGCTGGCGGAAGGATCCGTCCGTTGAAAAGGGGTTAGGGTTGCACAGCCGCACATTTTTAGAAAGGGTTTTCAGGCAACAGATTGGGGTATCAGGCTCATTTCCTTTTACTTAAAGTCATATTACTGGTATTTCAACCGATTTCTTTCCATGTAAGGAAGCAAGGGGATTAAACCCTGGTATGCCATGGGCTATCCTTAGCATTACTCATGTTTAGAACCGGCCTCGCAAGGGTAGGTTCTGACTTACTGAATCCTGTTTATAATTTATTGAATTACTGTATGATACAGCGTTTACGCTTGTGGTTGGTTTTGCTTGGCTCTGTTGGTACAATGACCTTTGCCCAGGCTCAATCTTCAATCTTCTTTCCACCACAAACCACAAATCCGACGTGTAATGGGAGTACCAACGGAAGCATTGTTTTCGCATTTCAAGGCGATTCCAGTGAATTTTTCTTCTCGTGGTCAGGGGGCAACTTACCCACCCAGGGCAACCCTACGAGCGGGAATGGCATTGTCCGCCAAACAGGTCTTCAGGCTGGCACCTATTCGGTGTTTGTGCTGGACCTCGTGTCGGGTTTTGATACAACAGTTCAGGTAGGGCTTACCAACTCCCAGCCAATTACCGTAAACGGAGGAAACGATGTTTCCAATTGTCTGGGCCAGCCCATCAGCCTGTCGGCCAGTACCACGGCAGGATCCGGGTCCCAGTTTGTCTGGACCTATACCAATGCCAACGGACCGCAATCTCTAAACGGACAATCGGTTGTTATTCCTGCCAATCCATCGCCTCTTGCCTTGACCACAACCTCAACGGTTACCGTGCTTGTAACCGATCCCAGTGGCTGTACGGCAACCGACCAGGTGTTGGTAACTGTAAATACCCCGCCGGTTGGACAGGCCAATCCATCATCCGGCACCATCTGTACCGGGCCGGTTTCGATTGCCCTGACCAACAATCAACCCAATACCAGCTTTATCTGGACCGTTTCTCAAAGCGGAGCTACCGGAGCCACGGCGGGATCCGGATCTCAGATCAACCAAAATCTACGCACCACCGGATTGACCAATGGCACTGTAACCTATAACATACGGCCTGTTTCTACAGGTGGTTGTGTGGGAAGCATATTTCAATCGGTCATAACGGTGAAGCCAAAGCCCATCATTACTGCCACACCTGATTCTTCTTCGATTTGTTCAGGAACCCAGACCAATATTGCCCTGAATGGAAACCTTAGTCCGATCAGTTTTGCCTGGCGTGCCATTGACTCCCAAACCAGCGGTGCAGGTCCGGGAACCGGAGCTTCCATTTCCCAGACACTAAATTCCGGAACCCTGACAGGGAAAGTGGTGTACCGCATTGCAGGTACATCCAATGGTTGTGTGAGTGATTCCATCCGGGTTGTGGTGGATGTGCTTCCCCGACCCACTGTGAATGTACTTCCATCGGATACTCTGGAAATATGCTCTGGCCAGACAGCAACCTTTAACTATGCATCAGTACCTGCAGGAGCCAGTTTTGCCTGGACAGCCGACCCGAATACCGCAGGAGCGGTTTCAGGGACCGGAGCTTTGAATGCACAAACCTTAACCAATAGCGGCAACCAGACGCTCCATGTTCAGTATTCAGTACAGGCCGTGTTAAATGGATGCAGCTCCCTGATCCGGGCACACAGGGTCCGGGTTTTGCCCTTGCCCCAGATTCTGGCCCTGGCAGAAAAAGACAGCCTTTGCAGCGGAGACACAAGCTCAGTTTCCCTTTCGTCTAATCTTTCTGCTACCAGTTTTTCCTGGACCTCGGTTTCGAATGGCGTTTCGGGAGCAGGAAGTGGTAACGGGAACAGGATCAGCGATGTCCTCAATGCCACAGGTTCCGGCTCCGGAACAGTAACCTATTCCATTCAGGGCTTACGCAATGGATGCCTTTCAGAGACAATAGAAAAGGTTCTGACCGTACTTCCAAGGCCTGACTTGCAGGTCAGTCCAACTTCCCAAAACATTTGTTCTGGCGAAACCACATCCTTTTCGCTGAGTTCATCCACTACAGGTGCCCAATTTAACTGGACTGTCGTTTCAAACGGTGTTCAGGGAGCTGGTTCCGGAAGTGGCCCATCCATCAGCCAGACCCTTGTAAATCCCAACCCTGGTCTGGATTCAGTTTTGTATCAGATTGAAACTCAATTTGAGGGGTGCGCTGGTGAAACCGGCCCGGCTGTAGCAAGGGTGCAGACGATCGCTGCGCCGGTCGCCAATCCGGCACGACCTGAAATCTGTTCTGGAAGTCCTCTTTCCGTATCGCTGAGCCCTGCCGGGACCTGGTTCTGGATTCCGGAATCAAGTGGGGTTAATGGTGCGGTATCCGGAAGCGGCACAAGCCTCAACGCCAACTTGTCCCTTCCTTCAGCCCAGGATGATTCGGTTACTTACCGGGTATTTGGCACACAAAACGGTTGTACTTCTGATACGCTGAGGCTGACTGTACTGGTGCATGCCAATCCGGTTCCGGGATTTATAAACGCAGAAGACACTTTGTGTTCGGGGGAAACAGCATCGATCCAGTGGACGTCGCAACCTGCTGACCAAACCAGTTTTTCCTGGACAGCTCAGGCCAATAATGTCGTCGGCGCTACCGGCGGAACGGGTGCCAACGTAAACCAGGTCTTAAACCTCTCAGCTGGTAATGCAGGGACGGTGATTTATACAGTTACTGCATTAAGAAAAGGATGTTCGGGACAGGTTTCCGATACCCTCCATGTAGTCAATCCCAATATTCCTTTTACCGCTCTGGTTGGAGATCAAATCATTTGTAATGGAGATACGGCTCAGATTTCCTTTAGCTCTTCATCAACAGGACTGACTTACTCCTGGTCGATGGCTGCCAGCAATGTGACCGGGACAGGATCTGGTACGGGCAACATTTCTCAAATCCTACAGCTTCAGAATCCTGGTCTGCCCGGATTTGCAGATTATACCATTGTTCCGAAGCAAGGTTCCTGCAATGGTTTGTCGCAAACCATCCGGATTTCGGTGGAACCTTTCCCGGCAAGCCCGGTCATAACCCTTAATGGGGGCACCTCTCCTATTTGTCCCGGACAAAGCATTACGCTCACCAGCAGTCAGAATTTCAACAACCAGTGGTTTCGAAACGGAATAGCGGTTCCGGCTCCGGAAGGAATAGCGGGTGCATTGGTGGTCCAGGATTCCGGCAATTATCAGGTTCAGTTTACTACAGCTGCCGGCTGTGCTGCGATTTCCTCCATAACAAGAATTGACCTTCTCGCAGTTCCTGAAACTCCGGTAATTACCGGACCGGCCGGAATTTGCACCGGCGGAACTGCCCGGCTGAGATCAAGTTTGCTCAGCCAGAACCAATGGCAGCTGAATGGTGCCGATATCGCCGGAGCTACGGATACCATTTTTGTGGCCAGCCTGGCGGGAACCTATTCAGTTCGGGTCACCGGAATTGCCTGCACGGTGGTATCTGCTCCATTTGAAATTCAGGTTTTCCCGAATCCGGTACAGCCGGAAGTTTCTGGCAACAACTTTGTGTGTGCCGGCGACACCGGATTGTTGTCCAGCACCCTGGCAGCAACCTATCAATGGATACGCAACGGATCTCAAATTGCGGGGGCCACCAATCCGATTCTGGCCATTACCCAGGGCGGCAACTACCAGGTCCGCATTTCCGATGCCAACGGATGTACCTCGGTTTCCAATATTTTTAATGTCCAAAGCGTAGGGGCAAATCCAATTCCGCTTATCAGTGGCAATCCAAGTTTTTGCCCCGGAGATTCAACCATTCTTACTTCCAACAACCTCAATCCTGCATGGAAGAACCAGTGGTTCCGCGATGGAAACCTGCTTCCCGGCGATTCACTGAGGACCCTTGTGGTGAAGCAGGCAGGAGTGTATGTGGTGAGTCTTACTTCACCGAGAGGCTGTGTTTCATTTTCAGCTCCGGATACTGTCCGGCTCAGAGAAACGCCTCCTGTTCCGACCATATCTGGTCTTGGCCTGGTTTGTACAGGCAATACCACCGAACTCACTTCATCAGCCCTTACCGGAAATCAATGGTTCCTTGAAGGCAATCCGGTTGCGGGAGCCAATGCCAATACCCTGGATGCCAGTCAAACAGGAAACTACACCGTCCAGGTCACCAACGAACAAGGTTGCAAAGCACTTTCCCTCCCATTTGTGCTGGGAACTGTTTCAGAGCCTTCTGTTGTGGCAACCCTTACAGATCCCGGATCCTGTGGAGCAGCAACTGGATCAATTTCGCTGAATGTAACTGGCGGTTCGGGGGCTTTTCGTTTTGTGTGGTCTCCCCTTTCAGGTGGTATTGTACAGGGAGCATCAGGTCAGACTGCTCTTCAGGCTGGCAACTATGCTGTTTTGGTAACAGATACCCTTTCAGGATGCAGCCAGAGCATTTCAGGCATGGTACTCAACGACCCGGCTTCATTTACGGCCACAACCCAGGTAACCAATGTTAGTTCCTGCAGTGGGGCCAATGGAAGAATCGATCTAACGGTTTCGGGCGCAAACGGACCGCTGGCGTTTGCCTGGTCCGGCCCGGTTTCGGGTACTACCCAAAACCTGATCAACATTCCTGCAGGATACTACAGTGTTCAGATTACGGAAACAGCAACGGGTTGTATTCGCATTCTGGATAGTATCCTGGTAAACAACAACCAGCCGCCAAAACCCGATATTCTGGCATCCGGTCCGCTGGAATTTTGTGCGGGCGACTCCATCCAGCTTTCTACCACATCTGAAGGGCCTTACCAATGGGCACGGATTGGTTCCGGGGCTTTGGCCGGGCAAACCTTTGATACTTTAGTCGTAAAAACTTCTGGGTTATATTATGTCCGGATTGCCAATCCGGCTTTTCCGGGATGTTTCTCCCGGTCTGACACCCTTTTGGTAACTGTTAACCCTTTGCCTGGGAATCCACAGGTTTCCGGTGGAAACACAAATTTGTGCCAGGGTGTAACCACTTCCATTACCACTACTAGCAACCTGACGAAACAATGGTTAAAGGATGGAATTGAAATTCCAGGCGCCACCGGTTCTTTCATTGAGGTGGGCGAGGCAGGTGTTTATTGCCTCCAGGTAACAGATGCGAATGGTTGTAGCCGGGTAGGCACCAACTGCAGGACTGTAATTGTGAATCCCAATCCTCCTTCGCCTGTTATAGAAGGAAATCCAGGATTTTGTTCAGGAAGCAGTACGATTTTGGAAGTTGTGCCTTTTGATAGCCTGACGTACAATTATACATGGTTGAGAAACAACAACTTTACGGGCCAAAACAACCAAAGGCGACTAACCGTCAATCTGGAAGGCTGGTACAAAATCAGGCTGGTCAATGAGCAGACAAGCTGCCGGACCTTTTCCGATTCGGTTTTCGTAACCAACCATCCCAATCCTGTGGCACCAACCATTTCCGGTCCTGGTAGTATTTGCCCGGGTGGACAGGCACGTCTGATTTCAAGTCAGGCCCAGACCTACCAATGGTTCAGAAACGGACAAATACTTAACGGGGAAACCACCGACACCTTAAACATCAGCCAAAGCGGCGTTTATACAGTTGGTATTACAGATGCCAATGGTTGCGCATCGGTTTCAGCCGGATTTGTTGTCAGTGAAATTTCTGCTCCTGTTGCTTCCACCATTTCTGGTCCTTCAGAATTTTGTGCAGGGGCATCGGTCATTCTTACAGCAACCTCCAACACCAATTACAAATGGTTGTTCAATGGCATTGCCTTGCTCAATCAAACAAACCAGACCTTATCTGCTTCTCTGTTTGGAAATTACCAGGTGGTGGTAACCAATCTGGCAGGTTGCAGCGATACTTCTGCTTCGTTTTTAACCACAACAGGCGTTGCCAATTTCACCCTCGATACTTTGGTAGAAGGCACACAATGTGTTTCAGGACAGCCAGCGAATAATGGCTCCATTGTGGTAACTACGATTGGAGGATCAGGGAACTTTACCTATGAATGGACACCGACCCTTCCGCCGGTAGCCAATCCAGGGCAACTTTCCCCCGGGATCTATGCAGTTGCGGTAAAAGACCAAAGCAGTGGTTGCATGGTAACCCTTCAAAACCTTGAAGTAACACCAACCCCAACCATCGAAGGCAGTCCGTTCATCACCGACGATTCCCGTTGTGATCTGGAGAATGGCTCCATTTCGGTTATAGCCTCCGGCGGTACAGCACCCTATCAGTTTGAATGGAATGGCTTTGCAGAAACAGGAAATACCCTCTCCGGCCTGGGTGCGGGATCATATGAAGTAACCGTCACTGACCCCGTAAGTGGTTGTTCAGCAACCCTTTCCAATCTGACGGTTTCAGGAGTAGATACTTTTGAAGTTCAGGCAACCCTGACCCAGCCGGCATCCTGCGGCGGACAAGGTCTTATTGCCCTGGCACTTACCGGCGGCAGCGGACAATTTTCTTATGCATGGTCCGGAACTGGAACCGGACTGGTTCAAAACAGTCCATTGCAAAGCCAGCTTAGTTCTGGAACGTATGCGGTGCAAATTTCAGATACCGTTTCAAGGTGCAGCAGATCATTGCAAAACCTGGTACTGGAAGATTCAGGAAACCTTGACTTCGAAATTGTAAGTCAAAACCCGGCCAATTGCGGGGGAGCAGACGGTCAGGCAGCAGTGGTGATTGGCATTCCAGCCATTTACCAATGGAAAGTAATTGCCAACGGATCTCTTCTGGGAACCGACTCTCTGCAAACCGGTCTGGTAGTTGGGCAATACCGGGTAGTTATTACCGCCGGAACCTGTATAGATTCTGCAGACGTAGATATCAATAGTCCTGGACTTGCGATTTCTGCTACAACCAATCCGGTTTCCGCATGTGGTGAAACCGATGGTTCAATAACCTTATCCCTGGATCGTGCCGGAGTCAATCCGCAATTCTCGTGGACCAAAGACGGATTGGCCTTTGCCAGTAGCCAAAACCTGTCAGGGTTGGCAGCTGGCCAGTACAAAGTAATGGTCCAGTCAGCCGAATGCCTTGATTCTCTTGTTTCTGTCCTCAATGGACCAGCGGGCATTGTGGTGGTTGCCAGTATCGATACAGCTTCCGATTGCCAGTCTGCCGATGGAGGAATAAGTCTGACCGCCGGACCAGAGTTTACCCAATTGGCCTACCAGTGGTTTTCACTTCCTGGCCGGAACCCGGTTGGAAATGGCGGCAACCAACTGACAGGGGTTTCTTCCGGAAACTACCGGGTTATTCTTACCAATGGTTTGTGTCAGGATTCTGCTGATTACACCATTCCGGCAGGAAATCAACCCACCTTGAATGTGGTCATTCAGAATCCAACTTTCTGTTCAGGGCAGAATGGCCGGATAACCGTTACCGACTCTGCGCAGTTTTCAAACGCCGTTAATCTTCAGGTACAATGGTTAAACCAGGGGAATCCAATTGGAAACCAATTTACAATTTCCGGACTTTCAGCCGGTAACTATGATCTCCGGATCCAGACAGGAAACGAACCTCAGGTTTGCCTTTTTGCTTACAGTTTCAGCATTGAAGATGGCACTGGTCTTGGACTAACCGCGGTCTCAGATTCTTCAGATTGCCAGAACGCCAATGGCTCAGCCACCGTATCTGCCCAGGCTTTACTAAATAACCCGGCATTCTCATGGACAAAACAGGGAGATCCTGGGTTTACAGCTTCTGGAGCGAGTCAAAACAACCTTTCTGCGGGCACGTACAAAGTCCGGGTTCAGTCAGGACTTTGTTTGGATTCTGTTGATGTAACCATATTCCAAAAAACAGATTGTGGTCCATGTGGATCAATTTCCATCAGCTTTCAGACCCAGTCGCCTCAGGTTTGCGGAGCCAGTGACGGACAAATCATTGCCCAGGTTTCTGGTCTCTCCAACCCACAATACGCCTGGAAAAAAATGCCCGAAGCCATTGTGGTCGGAACCGACGATACCCTCAGCAATGTAGCAGGAGGTCTGTATCGGTTGGTGGTAAGTGATGGGGTTTGCAGTGATTCGGCTGATGCCCTTCTGGAAAATCCTGTGGTCTTCGTCCTGACCACTGAACAAGACTCGGCCAGTTGTGCCGACAACGATGGAAGCATCACAGTTCAATTGCTGAACGGATCACCTTCTGCTGTTTATGGCATTTTCGCACTTCCTTCAAAAACCTTACTGGCACAAAACCAGCCTGCCACAAATCTGGCATCAGGCACTTACCGGATTATTGGGCAGGACGGTCTTTGTACAGATTCGGTGGATGTATCGGTATTCAAACCAGCCGATTGTGATCCACCCGTTTGTACACTTTCTGTGTCAGCAAGTGGCACTGCACCAACTTCATGTGGATTAAGTGATGGAACAGTTCTTGCAAGTTTTACAGGGGGAACAAACCCTGTTTTAACCTGGTTTTTGTTGCCATCTTCCCTACCCGTTGGAACCGGCACACAACTCAACAACTTATCTGCCGGGCTTTATCGGGTGATAGCCACCGAAGGACTTTGTGCAGATACAGCTGAGGTAAATCTGCCAGCCCCAGTCAGTTTCACAACCACCTTTGAAACAGATTCTGCATCATGCGCCGACAACGATGGAGCCATAACCCTGACCTTAACTGGTGGAAGCGGTACATTTGGTTTCAATTGGACAAAAATCGGAACTCCAGGTTTCAGCGCCTCATCACAAAACCTCAGCAACCTGGCCTCAGGAGTGTATAAAGTGGTGATAACCGATGGCCAATGCCGTGACTCCCTCTTCATTCCTGTCAGGAAACCAGCCCAGTGCGGCGGGTGCGCTTTACAAGTAATTGCTACTTCCCAACCTGCCACTTGTAACGGAGTATCCAACGGAACTGCATTTGCTTTTGTAACTTCAGGTGGAACAGGACCTTTCGAATACCGGCTTAACAACAACCCCGGACAGCTACTTCCCGACTTTCTGGCCAGTTTCACCAACCAGCCAACCGGTCCTTTCACAGTAATTGTTGAAGATCAGTTTACCTTTTGTTCCGATACGGTGAATGGGTTTATCGGTTCTCAACTTGCCCTTACTGCTTCTGCCTTTACCCAAAATCCGGGTTGCGGCACCACAAGTGGAAGCATTAGGGTGGTGGCAGCCGGCGGCACCGGGCCCTTTTCCTTTACCTTGGGTTCCCAAACACTTATTTCAGCTTCAGGAGATACCACTTTCACCGGATTACCTGCTGGAACCTATTCTGTTTCGGTTTCCAATGGTCAGGGTTGCACCTCTCAGATCAACGGCATTGAGCTCACATCCCCCGAAGCAGTATCGGTCGTGCTGGGTTCCGGAACACCTGCCACGTGCAATGGTAATGGAGATGGCTCGATGGAAATCGTCTCTTTATCAGGCGCAGGCACTTACAGCTATCTCATTCCCGAACTTGGAACAACCTTCCTGCCACTTACAGCGGGAACTGTTCTGGAAAACCTTTTTGCTGGGACATACAACCTGATTATCCGGGGTGCAGGTGCCTGCGATCTGGATACAACTTTTGTGATTAATCAACCCACTGCTGTGGATGCCAATATTGGCCAGATTCAGAATTCCGCCTGTCTCGATTCCACCGGTTCTGTTAAAATAATCAGTCTGCAGGGAGGAGTTGGTGCACCTTGGACCCATGGACTCTACAGAAACGGTTCTTTGCAGGGCGATGGACCGGTTCCTTCCGATTCCACGTTTACCGGACTTAAGCCAGGTGCTTATACCCTTGTTGTTCTGGATGCAAACTTTTGCAGTGATACAATCAGGTTTAACATCGGGACCCAAACGCTTACGCCAGTTGTTGGCCTGACCGCCAGTGCAAGTCAGATTTGTTCCGGCGATACAGTCAGGTTTTTGGCCAGCAACACGGCAGGCATCCCGCAACCTGCTTACACATGGTTCCTGAATCAGCAGGTGCTGAATGTTTCAGGAAGCCAGATTGAAATCGACACGTTGGCTCCTGGTGATTCGGTGTTTGTGGCCCTGAGTGGACCTGAAGGTTGCCTCAGTCCGGATTCTGCCTATTCGTCTAAAATCAGGATTGAGGTTTTACCTGCTAATCTTGAGGCATTGGCAGTCATAAACCCGGTAAAAGTTCAGGCTTGCATAGGCCAGTCGGCCATTCTGAAAGCCCTGAACCCCAATCAGATACCGCAGCCAGGTTACCGCTGGATCATCAATGGCGTGGTTTTGCCCAATGACACCAACGAAACGCTTACGCTTTTCCCAGGCCTGCCTGTGAACCAGGTGCGCCTGATTCTCTTCTCCCGCCTTGCTTCGGCCTGCATTACAAAGAACCGGGATACGAGTGATGTCATCCTGGTGACACAACTCCAGGGATTTACAGCCACCGATAGCCTGAAACAAATCAGCCCGGCTCCCGGGCAAGTGGTTTGTCCAAATTCGCCTGTGGTTTTCGCAGTTAAATCCAATGTAAAAGGAAAAACCGCCATAACTGTCCAATGGTTCCGCAACGACACCCTGGTCGCTTCAGGAACCGATACTTCCTTTACTTTTCAGGGATTGCCAACTGGCCTGGTTCGGATCAGAGCCCATGTATCGTTTGATACCAGCCTGACCTGTGTGACCACAAATGCTGGTCCCGGATTAGACAGTACAAGAACACAAAGCATTCAGGTATTGCCAGCTGGTGATATCCGATGCCAGCCATGTGCGCTTCAGGCAACTGTTACACCTTCAAATATCAACTGCGCCGGCGTGGCATCGGGTGCCATCACCGTTTCGGCCAGCGGAGGAAGTGGAGGATACAAATACAGCCTCCTTCCTTCAGGTCCGGCAAATCAGGCTTTTCCATTCTTTTTTGGACTGACACCGGGGACATATTCCATTCTGGTAAGGGATACCGTAACAGGTTGTACGCGGACAGTTTCCGGCATCAACCTCATCACACAGAATGCCTACAGTGTAGTGGTTTCCGGGACCAACCCCAGTGCCTGTGCCACCCAGCCAGATGGCAAACTTGAGTTTGTAAGCATTACCGATGGAAGTGGCGATCTGAACAAATATAAGTTCCGGATCCGGAATACAGATCCTTATACCACCATTCGGATATTCACCGGGCTTCCATCCGGAACCTACAACATGGAGGTCATCGATACCCTGACAGGTTGCACGACAATTCTAACAAGAACACTTGCCGCTCCTGCTCAGATACAGGCCGTGGTTGCCATTGGTTCCCAGCCAGCTTGTTACGGAGAAAACAACGGTCAATTGGTTTTAGATACTGTTTTGAATGGTTCGGGCTTTTACCAGTTTAGTCTGAGTGGTGAACCAGGTAGTTTCCAGAACGTATCGGTCAATGCTGCCTTCCCGGTTGGCTTCAGTGCCGGCCTGTATTCCATTTACATTCGTGACCTTCAGAGTGGATGTATTGATACCATAAGTCAAAGTATCGGCCAGCCGGATTCGCTTACTCTTGATGCATCAACGCTGATTGGTTCTGAGTGCTACGCACCTACTGGCCAGATCAGGTTGAAGAAGTTCCAGGGAGGAACCGGCGTATTAAACCTGAGCATGAAATTGCCAGGCGCTACGCAATTCCTTCCGGTGGTACTTCCGGTTGACTCCATCCTGGTGAATCTGATCGGTGGTGATTATTTATTCCGTTTGACCGACCAGAACAACTGTACCAAAGAAATCCTGGTCAATGTGCCCAACAATGGTCCGAGATCTGCCCAGATTCAGTTGACCAAACCATGCAGAAACGACTCCAATGGTGTGATCCGCTTAACCGGCCTTTCAGGTGGGACTGCACCGTACACCTTTACATTGAGAAATGATCAGGGAGAAATCCTGAAGGTCCAGCAGGACACTGTATTTGGAGGTCTTAAAGCCGGAACCTACAGCATTGCCATGCAGGATAATTCCAGCCCCGCCTGTGAGATTATTTACACCAGAACACTGGATGTGCCTGAGAAAATACGGTTTGAAGTGGTTGGATTTACCCCAAGTACCTGTGAGAACTTTGATGGTGTAGCCCGTTTTGTGATCCGTGGCGGACAAGCACCATACCGCTACTCCATCGATTCCCTGCCGGGACAATTTACCCCCTACAGAAGTCTGACAACTGATACCCTAATTCTCAATGGCCTTTCTGCCAGAGCGCCAGAACAATTGTATCAACTGCGGATTCTGGACAATGGTCCAGGAAACGGTTGTCTTTTCGATACTTTATTCAATGTTCCGGGTGATTCGCCATTGCGTTTCCGCCATAGTTTCCGTCAGGTAAAATGTTACGGTGAAACTTCCGGGGCATTCCTGATCGATTCCCTCAATGGTACCGGACCTATACGGATTCAGGTAAGAGAGGCCGGATCCGGAGTTCTGGTGAAAGAAGACTCCATCCCGGGAAGCTTTTTCCTGAACAGTCAATTTGAAGTCGGGGGAATTCCGGCCGGCACTTTTAACATTGTTTTGCTCCAGTATGGCAACTGTTCCGGTAGCCGGAGTTTCGATTTCACCTTGACCCAACCAAGCCGGATTGAAATTTTTGCCAGGGAATACAAACCATCTGCATCCGGATTTGATATGGGCTCAGTTCTGCTCGACTCTATCCGGGGATCTGTCAAACCATGGCAGGTTAGCTTCAATGAAGGCAATGAATTTGCATATGTCCCCGATACCTTGTTTGATGGTCTTGACCCGGGAAGCTACCAGATTGTCGTCCGGGATTCGATCGGATGCCAGGTAGATACCCTGATTGAGGTCCGCAACGACCCAAAACTTTTCATCCCTACTTTGTTCACACCCAATCAGGATGGTGTAAACGATCGGTTTGAGATCCGGAATCTCCCGGCAGGTTCCGCTTTGGCGGTGAAAAACCGCTGGGGTGAAGAGGTTTTCAAATCCGATCCTTACCAAAACGACTGGGATGCGAAAGATCTGCCAGCCGGAACGTATTTCTGGGTGCTGACCATACCCGGACAAGACTCCCGAAATGGATGGATTGAAGTCCAACGATAATTTAAATAATTGCGTACAACCGACCCGAGGCTCCGTCCCGGGTCGGTTTGTTTTTGGGGTTTGATGGAAAGCAGCGTATTTTAACCCATGCAAATCAAACGCTTGCTTCAAGGCCGGTTGCCCGGTCTGTTGCTCACAATTCTCGGTGTTTCACTAACTGTTTATGGACAGAAACCAGTTCTGACCATCGACCAGATTATGCAGGATCCCCGATGGATGGGCTCTTCACCTTCCGATCCGGTTTGGTCTGCCGACGGGAAAACCCTGTTCTTCAACTGGAATCCCGAAGCCAAAACCAGCGATTCCCTGTATCAGGTCTCATCACCCTGGAAAAAGCCTGTAAAAGCCGGAAAGGAAGCTGCCCGGGAAATGGCCGCTGCAGGAGGCGCCTGGGATTCGTCTCAAAAAAAATTGGTTTATGCCTTTGGAGGCGATTTGTACCTGAGGACAGGTTCAGAAGATTTAAGACTTACGAAGACAGCAGAAGGCGAATTCAAACCCTTTTTCCTCGCAGGTGGCAAGGCCATCGGATTTCAAAAAGGCGGAAATGTCTATACCCTGAACCTAACCACAGCCAGCATCGAGCAATCTACAGACATCAGGCCAGGAAACAGGCCTTCAGGACCCGTTCTTCAAAATGAGCCAGCAGATTTTCAAAGAAAAAAAGATGAACTGGCATTGATGAAAGTCCTTCAAAGCCGCCACAAAAAAGAGCTTGAACGAAAAACTAACCTTTCCCCCAGAACCGATTCTATTCCCATCTGGTATACCGGTTCGGGACAAACTCTATGGATTTCCCCAAGTCCCAATGGACATAGCCTGTTGTGGCAAACCTATTTTAATCAAACTGGAAACAAGGCCACCATGGTACCGGATTATGTAAATGAAACCACCTTCACACGGTCTCTGAATGCCAGGGAAAAGGTAGGCTCCCCACAGGGTACATTTCAGATCTGGGTAGGAGAAGCCGGAAAAACCTGTCGGAGTTTCGATCCGGGAACCTTACCGGGAATAACGAAGATCCCGGATTTCTGGGCTGACTATGCCCATTTGAAAGACTCGACCATTAAAACCAGAAATATTTATTGTGAGGCTGTTGCATGGTCTCCAAATGGAGAATTGGCCATCCTTGACATCCGCTCTCAGGACAATAAAGACCGCTGGCTGGTGGAATACCGGGTAAAAGAAAGTGTTTTCAAAGTTGCAGACCACCAGAGAGATGAAGCATGGATTGCCGGCCCGGGTATAGACGCACCTACCTTGTTCTGGCTCGACAACCAGCGGTTTCTTTTTCAAAGTGAGGCAACAGGGTTTTCTCAAGTGTATGTCAGGGATTCCGAAAACCAAAAAACCGAACCCTGGACACAGGGTAATTTTGAGGTGCAGGAATGCCTCCTGAGCCGCAACCGGCAATGGTTGTGGTTGAAAATGAATGATGCCCATCCCGGAGCACACAATGTTTATAGGATGTCCACAACAGGAGCCCGCCAACTGGAAAAATGGACCACAAAAACCGGTGGCTACAAAGCATATCCTTCACCCGACGGACAGCGTCTGGCATTTCAATTTTCTACCGCCACGCAACCATGGGGATTGTTCCTGCAGGAGTCTTCTAAAAATCAGCCTCAAAGTCTTACCGGAACTACGACCACAACTGCCTTCCGGGCCTACCCCTGGAGAGAACCCAAACTGGTGAGAATTCCAGCCGGAGATGGAAAAAAACCCTGGGCCCGGCTATACCAACCCGAAAAAGGCAAAGGAAACGGAGCGGCAGTTTTGTTTGTTCATGGCGCAGGATACCTTCAAAATGCACACCTGTACTGGAGCCATTATTTCCGGGAATACATGTTTCACAACCTCCTGGCAGACGCTGGTTTTACCGTCCTTGATCTGGACTACAGAGGAAGTTCTGGCTATGGAAGGGATTGGAGAACAGGAATTTACCGACATATGGGCGGCAAAGACCTGAGTGATTACATAGATGCAGCCCGTTGGATGACCGACAGTCTTGGTCTTGATGGGCTACGGATGGGAATTTATGGGGGCAGTTATGGGGGTTTCCTCACCCTGATGGCCTTGTTTCAGCATCCTGGCTCGTTTAAGGCAGGAGCCGCCCTCCGTTCTGTCACCGATTGGGCGCATTACAACCATGGCTATACCTCAAACATCCTCAATGAACCACATACCGATACCCTTGCCTACCGGAAATCCTCTCCCATCTGGCATGCGGAAGGACTTCAGGACCAACTCCTGATTTGCCATGGGATGGTGGATGTAAATGTTCATGTCCAGGATGTGATCCGGTTGTCGCAAAGACTGATAGAACTCGGAAAAAAGGACTGGGAAATGGCCTTGTACCCCATTGAGGACCATGCTTTTATTGAACCCAGCTCCTGGACAGATGAATATCGACGGATTCTGAAACTATTTGAAAGAGAACTCTCACAGAAATAAGAATTTGAGTAGAAGAACTGAAAAATAAATTTGGATTATGTCCCTACAACCTTTCAATTTGTTGCATTCACAAAAAGAATACCAAATGAAAAATCTTCAACTCCTTCTCTTCCTGTGTGCCGCACTGGCCTTCACCGCCTGCAAAAAAGACGATGACCCTTCCAAAAAGGAAATGCTCACCAACAAAAATTGGGTGATGACAGCAGCCACCGTTGATCCATCGTTTGTTTTAATAACCGGCGGAAGTACCAATAACCTGTATAATCAGCTCGAGGCATGCGCAAAAGACGACATTACCCGGTTGAATGCAGACGGTAAAGCTACTTTTGATGAAGGGGCTTTGAAATGCAACGTTGCTGATCCTCAGACAACAAATGGTACCTGGGCACTAAGTCTGGATGAAAAAACGCTTTCAATCACAGATCCTGCATCTACTCCTTCTACCACATCTATTACCATCCTCTCATTGAGTTCTTCCAAAATGATGGGAACCTACCAAATGGAAATAGGTCCTGTTACCTATACTGTAACGGCAACCCTGGAGGCAAAATAAAGTTCCTGACCCATTGAACAAAAAGAGCTGCGGTAACCGTGGCTCTTTTTTTGTTTTCAGAAGGGGCAAAAAAAAATGAGTTCAGATTGGTAATTGAGGCTTACCCATCAGATTTACGAAAGGAAAAGCTTCCCTGGTCAGGGTCGGGCTTCATACCGGCCCGGAGAAAGAAGCCGATCCGGATCAAGGGCATTTTTCAATCGGGAAACCAGCTTCCAATGTGGGTTTTCCGGGTCCAGATATTTTCCCATCACCTTCACGTCGAAACGATAAAACCGATAGCCGGATTGGTAAAAGCGGGCAATCATTTCCTCATTGGCAGCATGTGCTTTGGCTACAGCCTCCGGATCGTTCCGGTCAAAGTAAATGTTGATGACCGACTCCAGTGCCAGATCGTTCATGGGATTTAAAGTAGCTGCCGGCATGATGCCAAAATCCCGGTCAATGCTTTCGAGGATGGCAACCGCATCGGCTATATCCCTGGCCCGGGCTGGCAAAATGGGCAAACAGCAAAGCATGCCATAACGCCCAAAATCAATCTGAAGATTTTCCTTCTCAGGATCAGCATCTTCACTCTTGTACATTGCCCGCACAAAATAGTCGGTGGGGATTCCGATATGACAGCCAAATACTTCACCCAATTCCGATGCCTGGGCTTCTTCCTGGGTCAGAAAGCCCATAGAAATACAGAGTGGCTGGAGATAGCCAGGAATTTCTTCTTCGAGAAAACGCACAAAAGCAGCACTTCCCTGCACCATGGCCATGGCAGTCCATGTGGTGGTTTGCTGGGTGTTTTTGTGCTCAATCTTCATCCTTTTGTCGTTTCCAATATGGGTAACCGAACTCAGATATTTCCGCTGATACAGGTCCCGGATGGCTTCCACCAATCCAGGCAGTTGTTCTTGTCCCACTTTGCACCAAAGCATCTTTTGGACTTCCTTTTTGGGATACAACTGAATGACAGCTTTGGTCACAATACCGAGGTTGGACTGCGAAAACAATCCTTTCCAATCAGGACCAATACCCATTGAAAAATGCTGTAAACCCCTGTCCGAGGGCTTTTCATTCCAGAAACCAGACCGGATTTTCTGACCATCTGCCAGCATAACTTCCAGTCCCCGGATGTCGTTGTACCGGTGTTCGAGGAAACCAGATCCCCGTTCCAGACTATTCCCCAAAACGGAGGTCTGAGGGGCCGAACCAGTCACATTCAGCATAACCTTAAGCCCGCGGGAAATGATTTCAGAAGAAAGCTGCCCCTGGGTTACACCGGGTTCAACAATGGCATAATGCAGCTCTTCATCCAAATCAATTATTTTATTCAGATCTCCAAGGTCGAGTAAAAGGCAGCCGGGCTCCACAGGAAGCCGGGAACCAAGGCCCCAGTTTAGTCCTTTGCTGATGGTATAGACAGGTGTTTTATATCGTTTACAAATTTCCAGAATGGGTGCCAGCTGATCTACGGATTCAGGCCTTACCCATCCTTTTACTTCAGGCGGAGAAAAGTGACTTGTATTCCGGAGGGTTTGATCCAGTTCAGCCCCTGGCCCAAAACAGCGGTTCTGCCCAACCAGATCCTGGAGATCTCCCAGAAGGCCGGTTTCAATAAGTGTTGAGTTCAAAACAATGAAGATTAAAACAAAGAAATTGAGATGGATCAGGCAATGTTTCCGACTACGGCAACAATAAACGGACCTCCGGCAAGATCCAGGTTTTCGGCCAGAAGCAAATCGGCCTCAAGGCATAGCTGCCTAATCCGGTCATTATTGAAAAACTGTTGTGGGAAAATCGATGATATGGAAGGAAATGTAGAAAGGGAATAAACCGTAAAAAAACGGGAGAGTTCGGCTTTGATTTCAGGAACAGAGTACGCTACCACAGGGATGAGATAGGTTTGACCATTAAACTGAACCTCAAGAGCTTCTTCCTGGTGGTTTAACCGGGAGCTGATGGCAGGAGCCCATCCCAGCTCCAGTTGGTTTACAAAAGCCTGACTGTTGTAAAAGGAGAAAATTACTTTTCCACCCGGCTTCAAAACCCTTTTGATCTCAAGAAAAAAATTGGCCGGATTGAGCACAAAAGAGCCCATTCCAAAAGAGGAATTAATAAAATCTACCGACTGATCTGCAAATGGAAGCGGATCGTGCTCCACATCCAAAGTCATGAAGTGGGTATTATTTACATTTCGTTTCTGGGCATTTAGGGTGGCCTGTTGGGTCATTTCCGGAGAAAAATCGAGGCCAAAAACTTTTTCAAATCCACGTGCCAAAGTGAAACTTTCCCTTCCTGTTCCGCTCCCCAACACAGCTGCAACTTTCCGCTCCGGGAGCGAACCTGTGGCATTTTCAATCAGATCCTCCTCATACCGCATGTAAATACCGGTAGCATGATTGGAGTTCTCATAAATTTCATCGTAGGAAGATGCAGCCGCGGCCGAAAGGTCTTTGTGCGATTGTTTTAATTCTGCCCACTTTTCCATGCATAAAAGAAAGGCGAAAGGTAATACGCCCTTCGCCTACATTTTCAAAAAATTTCCTGTGGGTCGGATTAAAAACTCAAGCCATTTGGGCCTTAGGAAAAAAATCGAGCTGTTTAATTTCTTCTATCTGATTGGTATGCCTTGTGGTATGGGCCGAAATCATCAGAATAAACTGGTAAACATCAATTGTGTCAAGGCCTGGGAAAGTTGTGTAGTGCACCCTGAAAGCCGCATTTGAAGCCGCAAACCAATCGATAATTGCAGCCCGTTTCTCTTCAAATTGCCTGATCAGATCTGCTTTGTCTATTTTCTTATCTGCTGTTTCGTCCCAGGGTTGCCCTTTAATTTTATGGGCTCTGCTTTCCATACTGCTGATGCATAAAGCATCTTTTCCTGCCGTTTCACTCATTCTGGCCGGATCCGGAGCCTGCGCCAGCATGCTTTCCATGGTGGGCATGAAAAAGTAGAGTTCGGTTTGTAGTATGTGGTCTGCACACTCTGAAGCGGACCACTGGCCCGGACCTGGCCGCATTTGCCATTGAGCCTCAGTCAGATCACGAATACTGTCCACAAAAGCTTTACCAGTACGGGTGAGATGATCTATGGCAAATTGACGCTCCTGCGCCGAAATTGAATAGTTAGAAGTGTCCATTTGTTCTTGTTTTGGATACAGCTTCAAACATTTCATTCCTTCCATTCCCATTCACCACTTATTTTCAGTTTTTCTTTCAACCCATGCCGCTCAAGCCATTTCATTCGTTTTGGCAGTGGCATGTCCCTGAAAGGCAGACTTCCGGCTTGGCTTAGCCCAAGGGTAAGGGCCGAAAAAAAATATCCATTCTGCCGCATATCTGCCGGATTAACCCACTCTATTCCATCACAATTGGCATGGTAGCACCTGTAAACCGAGTCTGGCATCTGAGAAACCGCGGTAAACACCGGGACCCCTTCCAGCATGAAAGGTTGGTGGTCAGAATGCAGGTCAGGCTTGTGAACATGCAAACCTGGATAGGATGGTACATGTTTGCGGTAAATCTTGTTCCATTTTTCTACCCATTTTTGAGCTCCCGGCCAGGCAAAATCGTTGAGGCCGGCCGGATTCCCGGTCATGTCCAGATTCAGGACCACCTTTATGTCACCCAATTTCCCCGAAGACTTCAACTGCTTTACAAAATGCCGGCTTCCAAGCAAGCCTTGCTCTTCACCCATCGTCCATAGAAAAACTACATTTCGCCTGAGAAATGGTTGAACCTGATGTACAGCAGCTGCAATATCAAGCAAAGAAAAAGAGCCTATTCCGTTGTCCATGGCACCTGTTGCCAGGTCCCATGAGTCCAGATGTCCACAAAGCAAAATGGTTTCCCTTGTTGGAATCCCGGCAGGAATCCGGGCAACTACATTTCGGGCAGAACCAGAAATGCGGCCATTCTCCACTTTCAGTTCTGCCATTAACTTCTCCGAAGCCATCCAATGGCGCAGAAGTACACCGTCATCGCCCGAAATGCAAACCGCCGGAATGGGCAGTTCATCTCCCTTCAGGGAAGCCGTTCCCGTGAGCAAAATCTGGCCAGGTTTGGGGTGTACAAATAAAATCCCGCCTGCCCCCGCCTTAAAAGCCAGTGCTGCTTTTTCGGCGCGGTGAAGGTTGGTGCGGCCACTATCTGTCCGCGTCAGACCCAGGTTCACCAACACAAAGTTCCCTTTTATCCGGGAGCCAAGTTTTTTAAAATCACTGGCAAGACCATCTCCCCCATCCACCAAATGCCATGAGCCCGAACCAGAGGCGGCATTGGCCAGTGAAACCGCTTCTATTTTTAAATAATTGTCAGAGCGGTAAGGGACAATTTCTAGAGAACATGATTTTCTTTTCCAGGCCTGAATTTCAAAGGGATCAA
Source organism: Catalimonadaceae bacterium (assembly GCA_044375665.1). Classification (GTDB taxonomy): domain Bacteria; phylum Bacteroidota; class Bacteroidia; order Cytophagales; family Flexibacteraceae; genus CAMDMI01. Next base: position 1,443 of record JBIPNA010000008.1, on the reverse strand, counting down.
AAGCCACATCCGAAATGCCCTTTTCCCGCAATACGCGGTAAATCCAATCTTCAGCCTGTTTTCCCTGTGCTGAACCTGTAAGCCGGTGGCCGATGGTGGCACATGCCTTTTGAAGCTCCGGATAACCAGTTTGCCAGGTATCCAGATACCGGAATGTCTGATGTATCAGAGAATCTGTGTCCGGCTGTGCCTGTAACCACCGGCTGGAAACCAGAAACAAAAGAAAAAGCAAGGGACGAACCGCCATTTTGAAAACTGCTCCGGCTGCCATAACAGATTACCTGCCTTAAATCCCCGAAAGCGCAACAGGGAAACCGGACAAGGCTCAAATTTCCATCCTTTTTCAGATCAGGAGCAAGATTTTTTAAGATCAGCCCGATTATTTCCGGACCATCTTTGGGTAGGAGCTCCCGATTACCGACTTTTGCGGCCCAAACGTTCTTTTTCCATTATGCGTAGGATCATCCGGATCAAAGCCATGCAGGGGCTGTATACCTACTACAACAACCGGTCTGTCAACGAAGACGACATCCGCCAGAAAGCGGCCAGCAGGCTGATTGAAATTCCGGATTTTTACAACGCCACCGCCCAGGAAAAAGCAGGTTTTCTGGCCCTTATGCCAGTCTTTCTGGACGATGCCTTCGGTGCCGGACTGGACATCGAATCCCTCCCGGAAAACCAAAAATGGCTTGGAAAAATGGCGCGACAGGCTTTCGCTGACTGGAACAAGGAAAACGAACAGGAAATCAAGCGCATCCGGACTTCCATGGCTCAGGATATCCGCAGGCAAACGGCCACAGAAGTGAGTTTCTGGAACCTTTTTTTGGATCTCGCTCAGGAAATAAGCCGGACAGAAAACCAAAAAACCCAACGATACCTCGACAACGAGCCTTCTCTGCCACATACCCTAAAGTTTGCAGAGCATCCCTGGTTGCCATTTCTCGAAGAAGCCCTGCATCCAAAAAAGGGAAAAGTTCCCCCGGCCAGCCGCCAGTGGGACAGGGAAACCATCATTTCCTTGTACCAAACCCTCATGGTCGATCTTACGGAGTATCAGGCGTACCGCGACAAACCTGAAGCCACTCCCGAAGACCATGCCGAAATTTTCAAGGTGATGTACCGGAAACTGTTTAAGTCAGAGCGTTTCAATGAAACCATGCTTGAGCATGATCTCCACTGGTCCGAAAACCGGATCCTGCTGGAAGTTTCCCTGAAAACTACCTATAAAACATTGCAACAGGGCGAGGTTCCCCGTTTCGAACCCAATGCGGCAGAAGAAGAAGAATATATCGGGTTTTTTGATACCCTTTTTGATGCAACACGGGAGCATTTCGAGGAGGACGACGCCGTCATCCGTGAGGTTTCGGTCAATTGGGATGCCGATCGCCTGCCAGTGATCGACAAGTGGATTATCCACCTCAGCATCAATGAGATGCGGAAGTT
>JBIPNA010000192.1:0-6703 GCA_044375665.1 Catalimonadaceae bacterium | reverse complement strand
CGAATACTTTTTTTTCCCTGGTCAGGATTTGTAAACCTGCATAGGCAGCCCCAAGATCGCCACTAACGCAAAGAAGATCACCCGCTTTTGCCCCCGATCGTCGGACCACTTTCTCCGGCTTTTGGCTACCGATGGCTGTGATGGACAATAATAACCCGGATCTCGATGCACTTGTGTCTCCGCCAATCAGGTCAACATTGTATTCTTTACAAGCTTGTTCAATTCCCAAATACAATGCATCCATTGCTTCGAGTGAAAACCGATTGCTCAGGCCAATGGAAACCAGGATTTGTTTTGGAATGGCATTCATTGCAGCGATATCGGAAAGATTAACCGCGACGGCTTTGTAGCCCAACAAATGAAGTGGAGTAAAGGTGAGATCAAAATGGATTCCTTCCAGCAGCAGGTCTGTAGAAACAAGGCATTGTTCTCCCTTGGAGAATTCAATGATGGCTGCATCATCTCCGATCCCAAGCCTGGTGCCTGGTTGCTTTAAAACGATTTTCTTTGATATTCTGTCGATCAATCCAAATTCGCCAAGGCTTGAAAGTTCAGTACGGGTTTCTGACATGGTATTGTTTTAAAAAGCAATCAGGTCTTTAAGTTTTTGCTCCAGCCTTCCAACAGGAAGGAACGCTTTTTCCAGGGTAGGGGCAAATGGGACTGCTGTATCCAAAGACCCCAGCCTTGCCACAGGGGCATCCAAATGTTTAAAAAGGGACTCTGCTATCCAGGCGGCTATCTCAGCTCCAATTCCACCTGTTTGTGTATCCTCATGAAGGACAAGAACCCGATGGGTTTTGGCTACGCTTTGTGCAATAGCATCCTGGTCGTAAGGTAGCAAAGTCCTCAGATCGATGATATCCAGGTTCAACTGAAGCCGTTTTGCTTCCGCCAAAGCCCAGTGAACCCCAAAGCCATAGGTTACAATGGTTGCCTGTTGTCCTGTTTGAACCATGCGGGCCTTCCCAAAAGGGATAGAGTACCATTCTTCAGGTACAAGCCCCGAAATCGATCGGTACAAAGCCTTGTGTTCAAAAAACAAGACAGGATTCGGATCAGAGAATGCGGTATTCAATAATCCTTTTGCATCGAATGGGGTGGATGGATAAGCGATTTTCAGACCTGGGGTATGAAAAAACCAGGCTTCATTACTTTGCGAATGAAATGGCCCCGCGGCAACACCAGCGCCAGTAGGCATCCGGACCACTACATCTGCATTCTGACCCCAGCGATAATGGCTTTTTGCCAGGTTGTTTACAATCTGATTGAATCCACAGGTTACAAAATCAGCGAACTGCATTTCAACCATCGCCTTCATGCCTTTGATTGAAAGTCCAAGTCCTGCACCAACAATCGCAGATTCACATAAGGGCGTGTTACGTACCCGGTTTTTCCCAAAACGTTCAACAAATCCTTCGGTAACCTTGAAAACACCCCCATACTCAGCGATGTCCTGGCCCATAAGAACAAGCTCCGGAAATTTTTCCATGCTTTGAGCAAGCCCCTCGTGGATGGCATCTACCATGCGTTTTTCAGAGCCCGATTCCCGGCCGGGTTCGTTATCGACAGGTTCAAAAGGTGCATACATGTCTCTGATTTCCTCCTCAACATCGGGCTCAGGAAGAGGTTCAGAAAATGCAGCTTCCAGTCCTGAATCAATCTCCTTTTTGATTTTGTCCCGAACTTTCTTCTTTAACTCAGGTGTGAGAATCCCTTCCCCGAGCAACCAGTTTTCGTAAGTTTCAACAGGATCCTTTTTTTTCCAGAGGTCGAAAAGGTGTTGAGGGACGTATTTGGTTCCTGAAGCTTCTTCGTGGCCCCTCATGCGAAATGTCATGGCCTCTACAAGTAATGGCCTGGGGTTTTTCCGAAGTTCTTTTGCCCAATGGCTGATGGTTTGAAAGACCTCGAGAATATTGTTCCCATCTATCCGAATGGTTTCGATGCCGTAGCCAGGACCTTTATCTGTAAAATGTTTAAACCTGAATTGTTCGTCGGAAGGAGTGCTTAACCCATACCCATTGTTTTCAACCACAAAAATTACCGGGAGTTGCCACACAGCAGCCACATTGATTGATTCGTGGAAATCCCCTTCCGAAGAACCGCCGTCTCCGGAAAAGACCACGGTAACCTTCTTCTCCTTTTTCAAAAGATGGGCAAGGGCAATTCCATCAGCTACGCCCATCTGGGGTCCGAGATGGGAAATCATCCCAACAATATGGTGGGCTTTAGTGCCAAAATGAAAGGAGCGGTCCCTTCCTTTTGTAAAGCCGCCCTTTTTTCCTTCCCATTGCCGGAAAAGCTGGTCCAGAGGAATTTGTCTTCCCGTGAAAATTCCTAAATTCCTGTGCATTGGGAGGATGTACTCGTCTTGCTCCAATGCCTGAACCACTCCTACTGAAATTGCCTCCTGCCCGATCCCGGAAAACCACTTGCTGATTCGGTTTTGGCGCAACAGAATGAGCATTTTTTCTTCGATCATTCTGGGCTTGATCAAGGCCTCATATAAATGAAGCAGATCTGTATCTTTTAGTTTTTTCCGGTCAAAGTGGGTAAGCAAGGTGGCCATGGTGAATGTTTAAAAGGTGTTCTGAAAAGGCAATTGGGCTGCAAATCTGCCAAATCCCACGTTGGCACCCAAACAGCAGCCGGCCTTTTTCAAAGCCTTACTCTACAAATGACATGACCACCAGCTTTTTGGGATACCTGAGCAGAAGGATCCCAATGGTGTCGCCCAATGCCAGTTCAGATCCCTGGGATTTCAATGTTGAATGACAAGCCAGACATTTTGAATCGGAAATGGTCAGGGCCCTGGAATACAAATAATCTTTGTCTCCGTCTTTTTGGATATTGGGTAAAATGGGTTGACGATTCTGTTTTTGATAGGCATAGGCATCGGCAACTTCTTTTTCCTTGCCTTTCAGCATAGACCAGGACCTGGTTTCTTCAAAACTCAGGCGTTGTGCGGTAGCATCGTGATCTTTTTTGATTTCCGTTTGAACAGCTGTCCACCCCGGCGTACAGGAGTTGTCTCCTGAAGAGATTTTTTGCATCCAAAGGCCTATCGTTTTGGTAGATAAGGTATCGCCCAATTCGAAAGCTCTGTCTGAAATTTGAGCTGGGGTTAGGTGAACTACTTCTCTGGAGCGCATTTCCTCCCGCATCGCTGTTCGGTTTCCCGGGCCAGATCCCCCACATCCCCAATTAAAAATACCAATGGAAAACCCAAAAATCCACTGGTGAAAAATTCTCACAGAAAGTTTATCCGACATTGTCGTGCAAAATTAGTTGGAAGCCTGTGACAATTGGGTCTGTCCTGAATTTTTTTGCCCTCCCTTTTTGAGCCATGGTTTTGAAAGTATTTCAACTCCAAACCTGGATGAATGTTTGGTATTTCTTCAGGAGATAGTCAAAGTATCTATTTTCAATCGACTGAAAGTCAAATTGTTGTAAATTATTTACTGGTGTTTTCACCGGAAATGACCTGACAAATAACCACCAGGGGACCCTACGCGGTAATTTTGAGCGATTCATCTGTATGTCCAAATTCAATAGAATTACTTTTTTAACCGGGTCAGCAATTCTGCTTTTTGGGATAGGTGTCTTCTTGTATTTTATTTCAGGACCAACACAATCGGAACCGGAAAACTCTGCAGCCGAAAACAAATCAACAGCTGAATCAGACAGATCCCTTGTTTGGTCGCAATCCTTAATTTCAGATTTAGATTTTCAGGCTTTTTCTGGCCTTCAACCAAACTCCTCCATCTGGGCAGAGAACTGGAATCTGGTGTCACAGATACAAGAACTTTTCAATCCGGCAGTCCATACAACTTCAACCGAATTGACCATTTTTTTAACGCCAGGCGACCTTCAGGAAAACAATTTCCAGAAATCTGCTCCCCCGAATGATTACACTCCAGGCTTGTCAGGTCAGTCAGAGCAAACGGCATTCAATTCTGAATTGCAGGAAACAAAAACCCCGAACTGGTAGAGAAGATATTCAACGCATAAAACCCAGGCACGTTAAGCTACATTTTCAACCCAAGTGTATTGTATCAGGAGCCGGTAAGAAGACTTGCCGGCTTCTTTGTTGAGTACTGGAGCAACTTTGTCCATATGATTTTTTCCCTTGTTCTCCCGACAAATCATCGATTCAATGAAAAAAAAGAAAATTTTAAATACTTGTCATTTAGGGTTTTAAATGACCATTTTCAGGTGATTTCACCGGAAAATTTGTGGAGGTACAAACGCTCCTTTCAATAACCTTACTTTTGCCCAAACAATCAATTTATCTAATTTATGAGCCAGCAAATCAGCGTAGCCCGTGCCCAGGATATGGTAGATGCCTATAAGCGGGTATTCCTCGGGATGTCGCATTCGGTAACCTTCGAACTTGGAGCTTTGATAGGTACACTTGAAAGGTACCGCGATAATCAACAATCACCTGCCAATTTTGTCCGTGTTTATTTTGGTCTTGAGACTGGTCCCGAAGATCCCGCTGACCCAAATTCCCCGATGGTAGAAAAACTAACTGTATTTTTTCATCCTTCCGAAGGGAATGATCCTAAAGTGGATGTAAACGATATTGATCCCGGAACCACAAATCCGGACATGGAACCTTTTAATGAAGGTAGCGTTTGTCCACCTCCAATTTGCACTGGGATTTCCCTTTACTATTGAAATCGCGATAAGAATTGAATTGGATACTTTTGGCAGAAGGAGTAGCTTTCGGTTGCTCCTTCTTTGTTTTACGTAAAGGAGTGCAAAAGCATTTTCGGCTTTTCCCTGTGATCCTGGGCTGCATTTTTTTCTGTGAGTCTTTAGGTGGATATTGGGGGAAAAAATATGGAAATAATCTTATTATTTTTGAATTATTGGGTTTGATATGGCCTATCTTATATTTAATTATATATTGGCTTGAATTAAAAAATCCATTTAGGAAGTTAATTATTATTATTTTTATAATTATTTATTATTCTTTGGCAATTAGTAATTTTTTTTACGATGATAATGCCATGTTGATAATTAACAGATCAAATGTTATTGGAAGTATAGCTATTCTTTTTGTTTCTATTAACTATTTATGGGAGATTGCCAACTTTAACGAAAGGATAGAATTAAAAAGTCATAGTATGTTCTGGATTTCTTTTGCCATGGTTATTTTTTTCTTCCCTTTTGCAATAATAATGAGCGGATTTGAATATTTTAGGTATTTAGATCTTCCGGTTACCCAGGCATATGGTTATTTATATCGTGTATTAATTAAGATTTTATGTAATGTACACTATTATATGCTGTCTTATGCTTTTTTATGTCCATTTATTTTCTCAAAAAATAAAAATGTTTGAAAATGAAATATAAATGCAAATAAAAATTCTGGAATGATTTTAACTGTTGGTCCTGATACATGGAGATTGCTAAGTACCATTTTTTTCATGGCCCTCCTTACTCTTGTTCCAGCTTTTTTGGTTGGATATCTTGTTTGGCACAACCGCCGGAAATTCAACCAGTTCCTTAAGGAAAAGGAAATCCTTCATCAGCAATACGAGAATCAGATTCTCCAGTCAAGAATGGAGATCAGGGACAACACACTCCGGCAAATGAGTTTGGAAATTCACGACAATATTGGGCAGGTGCTGAGCGCTGTGAAGTTTAGAATGCACCTGACGCTTCAGCATTATCCAAATGAAGAGCTTAGGGAGGCGGAGGCCCAGTTGGGAAAAGCCATTGGCGAATTGAGAGACCTGAATAAACTATTTCATCCTGATTTTGTCCTTGGAGAAGGATTAACCAGTGCCTTTCAAAAAGAATTGAACCTGCTCAAAAAGGCTGGAAATATGGAGATCGAGAGTCAGTTTCCTGAGCAGCTCCGAAGGTTTGAAAATGGAGATAAGGCGGTTATTTTGTTCAGGATAATTCAGGAAAGCCTGCATAATGTCCTCAAGCACTCTCAGGCAAAAAAACTCCATCTTTCCATTGAGGAATTCCCAAATCAAACATGTTTTACGTTGAAGGATGATGGTGTTGGTTTTGTATTTGATCCTGACAAATTTTCTGGAATGGGTTTGAAAAATATTCGGGAAAGAGCCCATGTTCTTGGAGCCGAACTGAAAATCACCACCAAACCCGGTGAGGGTACAATCCTATTGTTATGTCTTCCCCATGAAGAAAATTAAAGTTATCATAGCTGACGACCACCCCATTTTTCGGAAGGGTCTTTCTGATGTGCTCAATAGTGCGGCCGATATAAAAGTTACTGGTGAAGCCCAGAATGGAGAAGAGGCCATCAACCTGATCTTGCAGGGAGTTCCCTGCGACATCCTTCTTCTGGATGTCAACATGCCGGTAATGAATGGAATTCAAACCATGTCGAAATTAAACCGTCTTGGAATATCCCAGCCAGTTTTGATTTTGAGTATGGATGAAAATCAGGCCAACATTATCCAGTTGCTTAAACAGGGCGTAAAGGGATACGTTTTAAAGGATATTCCTCCCGACCAGCTTTTGGAATCGGTCCGGGAAGTAGTTGGGAACCGCTATATTTTGAATGGAGTATTGAGTCCCAAATTGAGTCAGGCCCTTGAAAACAGAAAAAATATCTACAATTCAGTTTTTAGGAATCTGTCGGAAAGGGAGCTTGACTTTTTAAGACTTACTCCATCCGATTTGACATATCAGGAAATTGCAGCCAGCATGAATG
>JBIPNA010000191.1:0-6721 GCA_044375665.1 Catalimonadaceae bacterium | reverse complement strand
TTCGCCGGTAAAGCGCTCGATGGTTTTCACCTGGCGGAAATCGGATCTGGTGACCAGGGCAAAAGAGTGCCCCGATTTTCCTGCCCTACCCGTACGACCAATCCGATGCACATAATATTCGGTATCCCTGGGAACGTCGACATTGAAAACAGCTTCAACGCTGCTTACATCAATCCCCCTTGCTGCCACATCGGTAGCAACCAGCAGGGGAACCTGTCCGTTTTTGAACTTACGCATTACGCTGGTCCGCTGCAGCTGAGCCATGTCGCCGTGGATGGCTTCGGCCATATATCCCTTTTCTGCCAGTTGCTGGACAAGCTTGTCAACGCCCAACTTGGTATTGCAAAAGGCGATACAGCGTTCAAATCCATAAAAACGAATCAGGCGCAGGACTACTTCTGGTTTGTCTTCCGGGAAAACATCGAGGAAGTGCTGGGTAATGTCGGGCTTATTGGCTTGGGTGCGGACAATCTCTACGAGCCGGTAATTACCGAGATATTGCCTTGAAATTTTCCGGATCGGCTCGGACATCGTCGCCGAGAACAATGCAATCTGGGGCTCTGAGGGGATGAAATCGAGGATGAGACGGATGTCTTCTTCAAAACCCATACTCAGCATTTCATCCGCTTCGTCCAGAACCAGGTATTTGAGATCATCTACCTTAAGGGTTTGCCTTTTAAGGTGATCAATGATTCTGCCTGGTGTACCGATGACGATCTGACTGCCTTGCTTAAGTTGTTTAATCTGCCTTTCCATGGACTCTCCTCCGTAAACCGGTGTGGTAAAGAATCCCTGGGTATCGCGTGTAAATTTTTTGATTTCGGTAGCGACCTGATTGGCCAGTTCCCTTGTAGGGCAAAGGACCAATGCCTGGGTTGAAACGGAATTCGGATCAACAGCTTCCAGCATTGGAAGCCCATATGCAAGGGTTTTGCCGGAGCCTGTAGCTGCAAGTCCAAGCATATTGTTTCCCTCGAGTAATACCGGGATGGCCTGGGCCTGAATGGGAGTGGGTTCTGTAATTTGTTGCTGCTCAAGGACCTGTACGTAGTTTTCGGACAGGCCGAGCTCAAAGAAATTTTGTAACATGTAGCGGAAATATGCCAGAAAATCGGCAAAAAGTCCGCAAGGTACATGTTTTTATATGGGGAAACGAATGCCTCCCAAATAAAAGCCAATCAAAATCAATCAGTTAACTGAAATGGTATCAAATAAATTCTTGAATACCACGAGGTTTTCCTTCACTTTCCGCGAACGGTTGAGGAAGGTATCGAATTCTGTCCGGAGCTCCTGCTCGTCAGAATTCTGGGGACGACGGACGTTTTTTCCAAACAGAGAGGATTTTACCAAACTCCATTCTTTAATGTCCGCGTCAAGAGCCAGGATCGCCCGATTAATCCGGTCGATGGCATCGTTCAGTGTTGTGTAGTTTGCCATAACAGTGCTCGTTGAGTTTTGAAGTCGGGGTAAAGCAAATTCTTTGGGCGCTGCAAACGCAAACTCCTGCCGGATATTCTATGCCATGTCAGATTTTTATCGATTCCGGCACCGGAGGAAATGTACCTTGCAAACCAAAGGAAGGTGTTTTTTGTTTCCCTGACGTTCATGCTTTCAGAGGGGCAAAGGGTAACCCCTTCCCTACCCCTTTTGCATGTAGTATGGGTACCTTTTTGACATAAAATTAAATTAATGCTATTATTTTCTGAGAGAAGTACAAAAAAGGAGGCTATGGACGACTTCTCAATGGACCAAAAAGCGCTCGATATCAACCTTAAGGAACTGGAGACCATCAATCGATGGTTGGGAGGTTATGCTGTAAGTTTTTCAGGTTTGGCGCAACTGAATATGCCCACCAACCGTGTGGTAGAGATCTGGGACCTGGGCTGTGGCGGTGGAGATGGGATGATTGCCATGCAAAATTTTTTGAAAAGAAGGGGAATTCAAGCAAAGATGATTGGAGTTGATGCCAATCCTAAAGCAATCAGCTATGCGAAAAACCGCTGCAAAAACCATCCGGATTTTGAATGGGTTTGTGCTCCCTACCAGGAACTTCAGCACATGGAAGCCGATGTGATACATTGTTCTTTGTTTGCCCATCATTTTTATGAGGAGGACCTGGTATCCCTGAGCCGACTTTTACACCAGGCTAAGCTTGGATTTGTGGTCAACGATCTTCACAGACATTGGCTGGCATACCATTCCATATCAATTCTCACACGGCTTTTTTCCAATAGTGCTTTGGTAAAAAATGATGCCCGACTGAGTGTGGCCAAAGGATTTTCAAAGCAGGAAATCAGGGATTGGATAGGAAACAGTCCGGGGATGGAACTAAAACTGGATTGGAAATGGGCTTTCCGATGGCAGGCGACAGGCAAAAACCAAAATCCATATGGAAGTTGATCTGGTGGTATGCGGCGGCGGACTGGCTGGACTATCGGCGGCCCTGATGGCAGGCAGAATGGGATTTTCTGTTGCCCTGGTCGAAAAAAAGACCTACCCTTTTCACAAAGTTTGTGGCGAATACCTTTCCCTCGAAAGCCGGTCTCTGATCGGGCATCTTGGCATTCCAACTAAAAATCTGCCCCTGATCGATACCTTTTTTCTGTCGCACCCATCTGCAGGTACATTTTCAAGTCCACTTCCCCTTGGTGGCTTGGGAATTAGCCGGAATTTTCTGGATTCAGAATTATGCCGGCTGGTCCGGGAGGAAGGTGGTTTGGTTTTAGAAAATATGCGGGTTGTCGGACACAGGCAGGAAGGGGAAAAACACGTTATTGAACTCGACAATGGGAATCAGATCCTGTCAAAATTTGCTTTTGGAAGCTTTGGCAGGAACAAACCCGGATTTCTCCGGGAAACAGAAAACCGGCAAGGCAGAAGCTATACAGGTGTTAAAATGCACCTGGCTCACGATGATTTCCCAAGGGATCAGATAGAACTGCATCATTTTCCGGGAGGATATGCAGGAATGTCGGCAATTGAAGATGGCCATTATTGTTTTGCTTATCTGGTTGATGACGAAGTGGTCCGGACCTGCCGCGGAAATCTGGATCAGGTGGAAATTCAGTTTCTGCAAAAAAATCCACATCTGAAAAAACGCCTTCTGGAGGGAAGGTCTGTCTGGGGAAGGACCACCACCTCGGGCGTTCACTTCCGGCCGAGACCATTGTCGGATTCAGGCCTTTTGTTTTTGGGCGACACTGCAGGAATGATTCCACCACTGGCCGGAAACGGGATGAGCATGGCCTTACATTCTGCCGTTCTGGCCTGCAACCTTTTGTCCCAAACAAGAAGCGGCCTTTCAAAAAACGATTTGATAAAAGCATACACCCGTGACTGGAATGCCAGTTTTTCGAAGCGACTTCAACAGGCCAGAAGGCTTCAAACCATTATGGAACAACCTGGAATGACTGCTTTTACATTACAAATTTTCAGACTTTTCCCGGGATTGTTCAGGCTTGCCGCCAAAGGAACCCATGGAGTAGAAATCCCACTCCCAAAAGGGTAATCTTTGAAAATCAGAAAATTGCCTGCCGGCATTGCCAGAACAAGCAAAAAAAAGGACCCGGAGAAGCGGGTCCCAAAAAGGATTCTTCTGTGCAAAAAATCCTGAATGCCTTATGACTTATTAATGGTGATGTCCACCTGGACCATGGACATGTCCATGTGCAATTTCTTCTTTGCTGGCATCGCGTAGGTCTTCTACCTTTCCTTTGAAATAGAGGGTTTTTCCTGCGAGCGGGTGATTGAAATCCATCGTTACGGTATCGAGGCCGACACTTTTCACCTTCCCTTCAAACTGATGACCGTTACCGTCGTTCATTGGGATTACGTTTCCAATGGTAAGGAGATCGGGGTATTTCTGAACCTCATCTGCAAAAACAGAATAAGGAAGTTCAACCACATCATCGTCAGAACTTATACCGTAGCCGTCTTCAGGGCGAATGAGGAAATCAAATAAATCACCGGTGCGGAGACCTTCGAGGGCTCTTTCAAAACCGGGAATCATTCCTCCAACACCGTAGAGGAAAATTAATGGACGATCGGCTTCTGCTTTTTCGACAAAAACTTTGGGAGAATCTCCTCCGTCGTTTACCTCAAGGGAGTAAGTCACGCTAACTACCTTATTTACTTCAACTTGCATGAATGCTTCTTATTTTTTGCGGCAAGGTATAAAAAGGAAACAATTTGAACGGTCAATTATGAAACTGAGGGATAAAAACGACCCCTTCCTTTACAACTTCCGTAATTCACCGGAACCGGCAACTTTCTGAACCAGATTCTTTGGGTTGCCGGCATACTGAACATCCCCACTACCTGCAATCTGAACCTTCAGGCTTTCAGAAGCATATACAGTAGCATCTCCTGACCCGGCAATATCTACATCTACCGATTTGCAAATCAGTTCCTGGGCTTTCACATCTCCCGAACCACGAATATCGAGGTCGAAACTATCGGCCGTTCCTTTTAGTTGTGCATCACCACTTCCATTGATGTTTCCTTCACAGGTCTTGCTGTTCACCATAGCCTTTAAGTCGCCACTTCCGTTGATGGAAAACTCAAACTCAGGCTTGTCATTGGCCGATTTCATGACAAAATCGCCAGAACCATAGATGCCGATTTTTCGCAATCCCGAGCTGGACAACTGAATTCTGATTTTTTCATTGTCGGACCATGTCCAGTCCAGCTTACCCTTCTTTTTAATTACCAGCACCTTACCCTCCATCACTACCTCGATCCTTTTTTCCTGTTCCATCGTACATGTCATTACACAGGTTGCCTGATCTGTATCAGTCCACACCACTTCCGCTGGAATCCGAAGCTCGATGACTTCAAATTCTGTTACGTCCATTTTAAATACCTCGGCCCGACCTGAGCAGGCCATAAGACCCAAAAATGCGAACAAACCAAAAGAAAACAGATTTTTCATGTACCAGATTTTTGTGTGAAAATGAATCACATCCATTTAAGATGCTGTCCCATTTGGGATGGATGGAAAAATATGGAAATCAAAGGCATTAACCTAAAATAAATTGGCAGGCATGGGATTCGGTCTGTCCTTTTGTTTCTTTGCCCGATGTCCAGAAGGAGCCCCCGATTTCAACCGCTTCATCCTTTTCTAAACCATAGTTCTGATGGGATTACGTCCATTTTTTCAGGAACATTCGGCCGGATAAGGCTGAGGCAAATGGCCAATGGTTGCTGGCAACTCGTGGCAGATGAAGGAAAAGAAGACAATTTTCCAACCTATGTACAGCAAGATCTGGCTCCGGGAAACCATTCTTTCAGACAGCAAGGGGCTGATTTTCTGCTCGAAAGCGGAGAAGACTGCTGGACCATCGGTTCCCAAACCGGGGAGTTGAGCTGGGCAAGACAGGGATCTGTCATTTGCCGCACAGAGCCAGGCCTGGGCATTGGCTTTCTGGGATGGGAAACTCTGGTGATGCTACACCTGGAGCAAGACCAGACTTTTGTAGGCCTCGGGGAAAAAACAGGCCCTCTAAAAAGAAATGGTTCGGCCTTTACCAACTGGAATACCGATGCCTTTGCCTATCACGACGGCCGGGATCCGTTGTATGTGAGTATTCCATTCTATATGGCCGAGGCAGGTGGAAAATGGTATGGGGTTTTTCTGGACAATCCTTCCAAATCAAAATTCAATTTTGGCGCCAGCAATAACCGGATGGTTCAGATCGGGGTTGCAACAAAGTCGCTGTCCTTATGGTTTATTCCCGGACCTGACCCTATCGAAGTGCTTAAACTTTACCATCAGATAACCGGAACAAGCTTTATGCCTCCCAAATGGGCATTGGGATTGCAGCAATGCCGGTACAGCTATTATCCTGCCCACGAGCTGGAATCTGTTGCCCAAAACTACCGGTACCGCGATATCCCCTGTGATGTTTTGTACCTCGATATCCATTACATGCAGGACTACAAGGTGTTTACAGTAGACAAAAAACGCTTCCCGGACTTAAAAGGATTGTGTGACAAGTTGCTGACTGATGGTTTTCGGGTGGTGCCTATTCAGGACCCTGGAATCCGGGTTGAGCCTGGATATGCTCCTTATGACGAAGGCGAAAAAGCAGATATCTGGGTAAAATATCCCGACGGTAAACCCTGGGTAGCAGGAGTCTGGCCTGGTTGGTGTGTATTTCCAGACTATACCATGGCCAGGGCAAGGGAATGGTGGACAAGTTCAACCCGCGACTGGGTTTTGGAAACAGGTGTTTCCGGGCTTTGGAACGACATGAACGAACCCGCCAGCTGGGGACAGGACACTCCGGATCTGCTGGAGTTTGACCTCGACGGCCGAATGGGAAATCATCTGGAGGCCAGAAATATCTACGGACAATTGATGGCCCAATCAACCAGAAAAGGTTTACAGGAGGCCTACCCGGGACAACGGATTTTTGTACTCACCCGTGCCGGATTCGCCGGAATCCAACGTCATGCAGCTGTCTGGTCTGGCGACAACGTTGCCAATGAAGAGCATTATTTTCTGGGTATACGCCTGGTATTAAGTCTTGCCATCAGCGGTGTGCCGTTTTCGGGTCCTGATGTAGGCGGATTTGTTGACGATGCCGGAAAAGAGTTGTTTGTACGTTGGATTTCAGTAGCCGCATTTTTTCCTTTTTTCCGATTGCACAGCATGATCGATTCAAGGGACAATGAGCCATGGTCGTATGGTGAACTGGCTGAAGCCCAGGCAAGAAACTTT
>JBIPNA010000190.1:0-6745 GCA_044375665.1 Catalimonadaceae bacterium | reverse complement strand
GCAAGCCATGTGGTCGCAAAAAATCCAGCCACAAGAGAAAGCATTGATAAGAGGATTTGCCAGAAAGGCGGCTCAAATGGAATCCTTATCATCATGATAATCGGAGATGTGAATGGAATTACTGACAACCAAAACGCCAGATTGCTGTTCGGATCTTTTATTACAAATTGTGCAAGGGCAATAGCCGCGATAATTGGGATGGTAATCGGGAACATAAACTGCTGGGCATCCTGTTGATTGTCAACGGCTGCGCCTACAGCTGCAAAAAGGGCGGAATACAGTAGGTATCCCCCGAGAAAATAAAACAGAAAATAGAATACTATGGAGGCAACAGGCAAATTGCCCAGTTCCCTGAACAAGCCAATCCGTTTCATTTTCTTATTTACCTGTTCCTGCATGGCTGGATCCTGAACCAATTCTGTAGGTGCATTCTTTTGGGAAGGGAGATCCACCACAGATCCGACCGCCCCCATAATGGCGTAACTAAGAACCAGCCACAGTAAGAACTGGGTCAGTCCCACCAATGCCACTCCGACAATCTTACCAAGCATGAGCTCAAATGGGCGGACCGAAGAAATGAGTACCTCAACAACACGGCTGGTTTTTTCCTCCATCACTCCTGTCATCACCTGACTTCCGTAAAGGAAAATGAAAATGTAAATCAGGAAGCCAGAGCCAAACCCAATTACTGTTGCTGCTGTTGAGCTTCCTTCTTTTTCACCTTCCTCGCTCAAAACCAAAGTTTGTATATCAATATCAGGTTTTATCCGGGCTACCAAACCAGGATCTATGCCAGATTTTAACAATTGCTGATTTTTTATTTCGGCATTGATCTGATTTTCAATGGACTGAAGCAGATCAAGAGAAGGATTGCTTTGTCCCAAAATCCTTACTACAGGCAACCCATCTGCCTGAATCTCTCCAATAATCAACAAAAGATGATGATCGTCCTGTTCTTTGATCAATGTCCTGCCCTTTTCTTCTGACTCATTGAAAACCACAAATTTGGTTTCAGCATTGCTTTTGAGTTTGGCTCCGAATTGACCTGAGTTATCCAATACATAGACGCGATTCTCAGACTTCTCACGCATGGCGAGCCAGGCAGGAATAATGATCAGTCCGGCAAAAAGCAGCGGCCCGACAAGCGTCATGATCAGAAAAGTCTTCTTCTTTACCCGGGACACATATTCCCGTTCAATAATCAATCGGATTTTGTTCATAGCTTCTGTGCGGATCCAGTTACGGCCTGAATAAAAATATCGTGAAAAGAAGGCAGTATTTCCTGAAAAAGGAGCAATTCTCCTACCTGAAGAACATCAGAAACAAGTGCATTGGGGGACTGTCCTTCCAACAGGGGAAAAGTAGAGATAAAACCCATCTCCCCTGGTCTGTTTTGTACTTCTGCCTGCCATGAAAACTGTTCAAATGGAATAGGTTGCCTTGTTTCAACTTTGTAACTGTGGCTACGATACCGATTCCGGATTTCCTTCACTGGGCCGTCCAGAACCTTTCTGGCTTTATCGATCAAAACCACATGGGTGCACAACTCCTCAACTGTATCCATTCGGTGGGTTGAAAACAAAATGGTGGCGCCGTTGTCATGGAGACGCAGAATTTCATCCCTGATTACATCCGAATTTACCGGGTCAAAACCCGAGAACGGTTCATCCAGAATAATGAATTCCGGCTCATGCAAAACAGTGGCAATAAACTGAACCTTCTGAGCCATCCCCTTGGATAGTTCTTCCACATTTTTATTCCACCAATCTTTAATGTCAAGCCGGATAAACCAATCTTTGGTTCTGCTCAGCGCCTCTGCTTTTGACATGCCTTTCAGCTGTGCAAAATAGAGGAGTTGCTCTCCCACTTTGGATTTCTTGTACAACCCCCGCTCCTCAGGAAGATAGCCAATTCTGGCAATATGAGCCGGTTCGAGGGGCACCCCATTAAAAAAAACCTCTCCCTTATCGGGGGCAGTAATCTGATTGATGATCCGGATCAGCGAGGTTTTACCCGCTCCATTGGGACCAAGCAAACCAAAAACAGAACCTTTGGGTATGGAGACACTTACATCATCCAGCGCCATATGGTCACCATACCGCTTTTCAAGATGACGGGTTTCAACAACGAGGGAAGACATACTTCGGATAAGGTGGGGAAAGCTTTGTCAAAAAATTACTTACAGGTCAGTTTCCTGCTGCACCCTGGCCCTGAGCCGCCTTATCCTGTAGTTTCTTAAAGTTTTTATTGATGTAATAGAGGCTCTTATCATCAGTACCCAATGTCTTGATCATATGAATAAGTTCCTCAACAGATCGCTCAGAATCCTGTTGCTCAAGAACAAAAGCCTCCATGAACTTGTACGTAGCAAAGTCTTTGTTCTTTAGGCAGACATCGGCCACATTATTGATGTTGATGGTATTGTTGTGCTCCAGATCCCACACATATTGGAACACTTCCAGAAGGTTTACAAAAGAACTTCGGGGTTGCTTCACCCCATGAACCACTGCAGGGGCCTGATGCTGGTTGATGTATTTGAACAATTCAAGAAAATGAGCCCTTTCATCTTCAGATGCTGCGTAGAAATAGGCAGCAATACCCGGAAGATTTCGCTCTTCGCACCAGGAAGCTAAAGCGAGGTAGGCGTGAGAAGCATCTGCTTCTACAGAGGTTTGGTGATTCAGAATTTCAAGAACTTCAGGAGCTAACATAAAATTTTGTATAAATGGAAAGCGAAGGAAACAGGGATTACCGACAATACGAAAAGAATATTTCAATTCCGGGTCCGATCCTGTTAGGGTCGGCCGCAGATCCGGACCAATGGGAAAAAAGGGGGTTGTAAGGCCCGCTGGAATTCAAAGTTGCCCTTAGCTTTGCGCCTCTTTATTCAGACAGACCGCGTGGATACCTTTTTCGTTTACCTCGGGCTGGGGATAGACCACTTGCTTTCCTGGGATGCCGGCGACCACTTGTTTTTTCTTCTCGCTTTGCTGGCTCCCTATACACTGAGGGATTGGAAACGAATCCTCAGTCAGGTAACTGGTTTTACGGCCGGACATTGCCTGACGCTCGTTTTGAGTACCTATGCCCTGGTGGCTTTCCCTGCAGTATGGGTCGAACGCTGCATACCCGTCACCATTGTTCTGGCCGCCATTGGGGTAGTTCTGCAGGTAAAACGAGCTATTCCGAATACCGCAGGATTCTCTTTTTCCGTGGCCTTGTTGTTTGGTTGCATCCATGGCCTGGGTTTTGCGGGAACCCTGCGGTCGATGTTGGGCAAAGAAGCCGATGTCCTGCTGCCCCTGGCAGGCTTCAATCTGGGTCTGGAACTGGCCCAGCTGGGTGTGGTTTCCCTGATCCTACTGTTTCGGTATGCCCTTGAACGGTTTCTGGGAAAGGAACTTCCCTTTACCCTGGCCTCGGCCCTCGTGGCCGGCGCAGGAGGATTGGTTCTACTCCTCGACCGCCTCTGAGGCCGCTTCTTTCGGGCTGCTTTTCATCAACTCCGGCTCTTCGGGCAGGAGATTTCCATAGCGCTTTTCCCGCTGGTGCCCATACAGCGACGGAAACGGAAGGGCAACAGGTGTATTGAATCCCGAAACGGTTCCCCATCCATTGGAAAAGTCTTTGGTAAACCGGCGGCCATTTCCATCCACGATTTCCAGGCCAAATCCAAGCTGAGAACGCAAACCCAGTACCCACAGGCCCGGGTAATTTCGCATGGAAAGGAAGCGGGTCTGGATCCGGTGGTTGTAAGGACTTAAGGTACCGGCCTGAATGTCGTACAACACCAACCCCCGGCCATGGGCAGGCGGAAGCGCTCCGGGCCCTCCGCCATTGGCCACCACTGTGCCGTACATCTGATCGAAAAGGTTCCAGATGGCCAGGGTTCCGTGGCAATCGATCGCCGAAGGCTGATCCGACATGCACAGGTGAAAAACATTGCCGGATGCAAAACCCGAAATGGACCAGGTGTGCATGGCACCTCCTCCCTGCAGGCGCATGAGCAGGTTTTGCGAAGACCCTCTCCCGATCAGAAACCCATTGTGACCAGGATTTCCGATAATCCGGCAATCGTAGACCACGCAATGTTTACTCATGGACAAACCCACTGCCATACTGGGAGAAACATGGGTAATGTTGCGAACCCAGCCATTTTCAACCCCATGAAATTTGATCTGGTCCCAGCCGGAATCGTGCACATCGTCTTTGTGGTGGAAAAACGGCTCCTTAAAATCGGAAATCAACCGGAAGTTCTCAATCCCAACTTCCCGAAGGCAGAGCTCCTCAATCCGGACCAAACGGGGCTTCCATGGCGACTTCAGTTCCCAATGGATGGGTGTTTCCAAAACCAGGTTTTTCCCGGAAACCGCCAAAACCCGCACCATTTGAACAAAAGCTGTCCCCGGTTCGGCATGGCGGCGGCCCAGACTCCGGAGGGGAAAAGCAAGCGAAAAGGCAAGGGATGTATCAGCTGGGTTGTCCATAAGCAGGGCATGCAGGCCGGGCTGAACGGTTCCGGAAACCAAAGTCAGGGTGGAGGCCGCCTTTGGGGCAGGAGCGACAGGAAAAGCCTGTAGTGTATCGGTAGAAAAATCATGCCCCACTTTGAAAAAAGAAGGAAACTTACCGCCCAGCCATTTTTGGGAAGGATTTGGGGAACGGCTGGGAAGGTGGTCGTGCAGGTGGGTTCCGTCCAACCCATCGCCATATCCCTTGATTACAATACCTGATTTTCTGATTCTGATGAACCTCTGGGATGAGTCCACGTCAAAATCGAAAATACCAGGCGGAAACAAGACAATGCCACCGCCTTCTTTTTCGGCCTGATCAACAGCCCGTTGAATGGCTTCCACATCGTCTTTGCCATCATTGGGAATGGCTCCGAAATCCAGAACCCTGAAAATTTTCCGTGTTCCTACTTTTCTATCAGGCAACTCCCTGCCAAGGTGATATCCAGATAAAGAAAAGTCGAATTCTTGCCTGAAACGATCCTTTGGCTCCTGAGCTTTGGCCGCAACCACGAAGAACATTCCAAGGATTAAAAGCCTCCGGGACAAATGCAAATTCATTGTGGCAATTAGATACTTTCTTGGTTGTCCATCAAAATACAGAAAAAGGACGGCCCCATGTAGCTCATTTTCAAAGCGCTGCCTTAAAATTTGGGAAACCAACATTGTCGAGGATTTTTTTACAAAGACCTGAAAGAAGCAGATGCAAACTCTGATCCGTCGCCTGTTGCCTTTTCACCAGGGCACCAAAAAGTGTTTGCCATTTCAAATTAAATATCGTTGTTACTCCTAATCCTGGTCACGGTCACCTGCTTATCCCTTTGAAGCACATGGCCTGCTTTCAGAACTGAATCGAAATTTCACTTTTCCACGAATGTAACCCGATGTACAAAGATGTAAGTCCTCCTCCGGTCGGCTGTTGCGAAGAAGCACCACTTTCAAACCGCATTTCGCCGACCAGGCATAGGCTTTCCCCTTGGGTAAGCTCGTCGTTTCCTTGATTTGATGACGCTGGTGGAATTCACCTGGTCATTTTCAAAATACAGAGTTCCTGAAGCCATCGGACGCACGAAAAAACAAACCAACTCCAATTCAGTTTCCTACATTCGTAGCTCTTACTCCACGGCATGAAAGGCGTCCTGTTTACCGATTTTAAATCCCTTCCCAGGAAAAAGAAAGCCGGATTTGACGATCTGCTCAAGATTTTCCTGCAATTGCTCAACATTGCCGCCGGCGATGCCGCACAGGCCCTTGCCTGGCTAACTCAGCTTGATAAGCGGCATGGCCTGACCGATGAAAAATACGGCGTGGGCGATTTCTTTGAAGACCTCAAGGCCAAGGGTTATCTGGAAGAAAAGCCCGGCGAACCAGGACAGTTTCAGATAACGCCAAAAACAGAAAGGGCCATTCGTAAAAAATCGCTGGAAGACGTTTTCGGGAAATTGAAAAAAAACAAATCCGGACAGCACCAGACCCGAAAAAGCGGTCAGGGAGATGAGACCGGATCAGGAACCAGGCCCTTTGCCTTCGGGGATGCGCCGGATTCCATAGATTTTTCCGAGTCTTTGCGGAATGCCCAGATAAGACATGGTTTTGAGGAGTTTCAACTTACAGAATCGGATCTTGAAATACGGGAAAAGGAGTACAAAGCCCAGACATCCACGGTGTTGATGATCGACATTTCCCATTCCATGATCTTGTATGGGGAAGATCGGATTACGCCAGCAAAAAAAGTCGCCATGGCTTTGGCCGAATTGATTACAACCCGATACCCGAAAGACACACTGGATATTTTGGTTTTTGGCAATGATGCCTGGCAAATTCAGATCAAAGACCTCCCCTATCTCGAAGTCGGACCCTACCATACCAATACGGTAGCCGGACTTGAACTGGCCATGGATTTGCTGCGCAGAAGAAAAAACAGAAACAAGCAGATCTTTATGATCACCGATGGAAAGCCTACCTGCCTTAAACAAGGGGCCGGGTATTATAAAAACAGTTTCGGCCTTGATTCCAAAATCCTGCGAAAAACCTTAAACCTGGCTGCCCAATGCAGGAAACTGCATATCCCAATCACAACCTTTATGATTGCCCAGGATCCATATCTGCAGGAATTTGTCCGGGAATTTACCGAGACCAACCATGGAAAAGCCTATTTCTCAGGTCTGGACGATCTGGGTGACTTTATCTTTGAAGACTACGAGCGGAACCGAAAAAAGCGGGTTTAGGCGTGA
>JBIPNA010000189.1:0-6786 GCA_044375665.1 Catalimonadaceae bacterium | reverse complement strand
GAAGCAAAAACCATAAATCAGGATCGTTGAAATTTTCGGGAAAGCAATTCAAGGACAAGAATGAATGCCAGGAAATAAATCAGGTAAAAAAGTAAAAGAAAGTTATCTCCGAAACCGGCAAGGGCCATTGCAGCAACGATTGTCCCAATATTTAGTGCTGCTAAAACCAAAACAGTCTGGACCTGGTTGAGGCCGGTTCGAATCAAAATATGGTGAACATGATTCTTATCCGGACTAAATGGAGATTTGCCATTGATAATCCTGATTGCAAAAACTCTTGCAGTATCGAAAACCGGAATAATCAAAATTGCTACAGCAATAGAAGGTGCGGATTCAACTGCCTGCATCTGAACAAATTCAATGGCCATCACACTGATAATCATGCCACACACCAAAGAACCGGTATCCCCCATAAAAATAATAGCCTTGTTAAAATTGTACCTCAAAAATCCTAGAATACCTCCCATTAAACAAAAAGCAACGAGGGCAAACGGCTTGTACACTTCACCACCATACCTGAAAAAGAAGAATCCAAACGCAGCGGTGTTGATCAAAATAAGGGTACCTGCAAGGCCATCCAAACCATCGATCAGATTGAAAGCATTAATCAGGCCAACAATGACCAAAAAGGTAAAGGCATAAGCAAATCGGTCATCAATTTGCTCTATCCCCAAAAAACCCTGGAAATCATTGATTTTAATATCGCCAAGGAACATTACAATTCCGGTGGCAAGAATTTGAACAAAAAACTTTTTGAAGGCCGAGACTGAGCTAATATCGTCCTTTAGTCCAATAAAAAACAAAATCAAGGTACTAGCCAGAAGACGCTGAATCTGAGGAGTAACTGTACCAAATATGGTTACTGCCGACATAAATCCAGCAAAAATAGCCATACCTCCAAGCCTCGGGGTCAGATTGGTATGAACAGCCCTGAAATTGGGTTCGTCCAAAAGGTTTTTTAAGTGAGCAACATAAATGATCGAAGGGATTGCAAATACAGCAATCACAAAGGCCCAAATAAAAGAAAGTACTATGTCTATGATGTCTTTGATAATTGGCATCCGTGGAAATTGGGCCCAAATAGCCTAAAATCGAGCCAAATATCCAAAATGAATTTTGGTGGAACGCAGGTTTGATGGGAAAGCGCCCAAGCGACCATTTGCAAAAGAAAGCCGAATCAGGTTGGAGCCTGTTTCAAACTCAACTGAGACACCCAGGTTCATAGCCCAATTCATACTTGACCATTTGGGCTGATTGACTGATAAATCAAGAAGTGCAACATCGGAGAATAGACCAAACAACAGAGAATTATCCAGCCAAACTTGTGGCTGGAGACCAATTACAGCAAACCGGGAAGCGAAAAACTCATTTTCATAAAATCCTCGCAAATCACGTATTCCTCCGACCCGCCACATATCAGGAAGTAAAATTTCTTTCGAAAAAACTCCTCCTGCTTTCCAGCTACTGTTCAGGAAATATTTATTTCGGAGCACCATTAATGGCCAGGTTCCCGAAGACTGCATCACCAAATGAGGAATAGTTCTTTTTCCGGAACCACTTGAAATAGATTTTGCAGTAGGCGTAATTTGAAGGATTGCTTTTTTTCTGCCTGGCACCAAATTAAAATCCGGATCGGGAGCGTAGCTTAATCCGAACCGAACTCCCTGACCTCTGATTATTGTCTGGCCCTTGATTTCGGTTGAAGTTGCAAATTGACCGGAAGATCCAAATGCTGACAAGCCCAATTGTACATCCCAATTATTAATGCTTGTCTGAATTGCGAGTAAATCAGCTTGTTGCCTGGTGTATAGGGAGTCTTGTCTAAAAAATTCAAACTTAGCCTCTACTCCCAGACCATTGTAGTTTAAGGCAGGTAATCTGAATTGTAAATCGGCGGTTTGGGAGGAAGGTGCGAATCTGCTCCATTTTACAATTAACCCTGCACCTATTCCAAATAGGTTATTGAATGAAGCATCCAGATTTCCGGTTAAAACAGGAGGCTTGGTCCCAGATGCCGGTAACAACCCAAGGATACCAGAGAATGCGTTCCCCCCTTTTTTTTCAAGATAAACATGTAAAAAAGCCTTATCCCCAAACCATTCCAACTCAGGTGCCCGGACTTCCTTAGCAAAAAACAATCTGGATGCCAGGCCAGGGACATTTAAAAATCTGTTCCAGGCAAATGGCTGACCTGGTTGAAAACGGAACCAACGACGAAGCATTGAGTTCTTAAATGCGGAATCCCCATGAACAATTAACTGACCATTTTCAATGAATGGGCCTGGAAGAATCCGAACATAAATCATTGCTGATTCCGGGTAGGAAATTGAATCGAAAACCAATTTGGCAAAAGGATAACCGGAGTTCAACCATTGATTCCACTCCTTTTCAAGGTAATTCGTGGCTTTCAGAGCATCAGAAAAAACTGTTTTATCCTTCTTTTCACTAAAACCAGGAAAAGTAGAAATCACTTGAAATCGGTGAGGAAGGGCAGGCTGGGCCTCTATCTCTTTCTGAATGAAGAAAAGAAAGAGAAGAAAAAACGGAAACCTACCCGGAAAGGAATGAAAGCCTGTCAAGTTTTTTACCTTTGCCCGGCTAATAAACAGGGAATGTCCCAAAATACATTCAAACCCACAAATACTTTCAAGAACGCTGCGGAAACGGAGCCGAAGAAAAAATCATTAACGAAGCTGGCACCAACCCGGAAATTTGTTCTTGCCTCAGGGATTCTCAGTGTCTCTTTGAGTATTTTCCTGATCGTTGCTCTGACTTCATATTTGTTTACAGGTTCGGCTGACCAAAGTCTGGTCGAATCCGGACAAGACACAGGATTAAGGGAGGCCGGAAGAGAAACAGAGAATTGGGCTGGGTATCTGGGAGCCTGGACAGCCCACTTTCTTATCTTTAAAGGGTTGGGTTATGCCATGTTTCTGGTTCCTTTCTGGCTATTGAATTTTGGCTATAGGTTAATTTTTAAAAAATCTCTGGTTCTTATTCCCGGCTTTGACTGGAAAGTTGCCTCATTGCTTGTTTGGGGCAGTTTGCTTTTAGGTAACCTCGTTTTTTACACAGGAAGCGAAGAAATTTTTGGCTCCGTGTCGGGTGCTGTAGGGTATGAACTGGCAGCATTCTTAAATGAACTCATTGGCTGGCCAAGCTGGATTTTAACACTGGCATTGGGCATAGTCCTTGGCTTGTACGTGTTTCATTGGAATCCTGAAAAGTGGTTTGCATCGAGAAAAAAGATCAGGCCTGCGCAAGTAAATGGATCGGGGATATTGAGTTCCGAACCAGAAGATACCGAGGACAATGTGGCAGTAGAAACTGAAAAAAATTCTAATACACAAAACTCAGGAGACAATAGTCCGACATCCTTGACAGGCACCCAAGTTTTGGAAGATGAGACCCTGTCGGATAGAAAATCATATCCAGCGCAGGAAAATACTTCTTCCAAAATTCTTATTTCTGAAATTCAGGATTTAAAAATTGAAGTTGGGGCTGATTCTTCAGATCGGGAAATTCAGGACACTTCCGCCCTGGAACAAAACTTAAGTGCTGAGCAACTTCAGGAAAAATTCGGGCTATTTGATCCTACGCTCGAACTCTCCGGATACAAATTTCCGCCCCTGGAATTACTTCAACATCATGGTACCCAGGATTTAGAAATTAATACAGAAGAGATTGAATACAATAAAAACAGGATCATAGAGACGCTCCAGCACTATAACATCACTATAGCTAGCATAAAAGCAACGGTAGGTCCGACAGTAACCCTATTTGAAATTGTACCTGATGCCGGGATTCGAATCTCTAAAATAAAAAGTCTTGAAGATGACATTGCAATGAGCCTTGAAGCCTTAGGCATCAGGATTATTGCTCCGATTCCAGGAAAGGGCACTATCGGGATTGAAGTTCCCACAAAGAACAGGGTTATGGTTTCTACCCGCTCGGTGATGGCGACGGAAAAATTCATGAAATCCGATATGGATTTACCCATTGTTTTGGGAAAAACCATATCCAACGAAGTTTTCATCGCAGACCTTGCCAAGATGCCCCATTTGTTGATGGCCGGAGCGACAGGTCAGGGTAAGTCGGTGGGAATTAATGTACTGTTGACATCTCTTCTTTACAAAAAGCATCCGTCGCAGCTGAAGCTGGTTCTGGTCGATCCTAAAAAGGTAGAAATGGCTCTGTATTCCAAGTTGGAACGCCATTTTTTAGCTGCTCTCCCCGATGCTGAAGAATGTATTATTACCGATACCAAGAAGGTAGTAAATACTTTGAATTCTCTTTGTATCGAAATGGACACCCGATACAACTTGCTTAAAGATGCCGGATGCCGGAACATAAAAGAGTACAACCAGAAGTTTAGGGAAAGAAGACTAAATCCGGAAAACGGTCACCGGTTTTTACCCTTTATTGTTTTGATTATTGATGAGCTGGCAGATTTGATGATGACAGCAGGAAAAGAAGTTGAAACTCCTATCGCCCGGCTTGCCCAGCTTGCCCGTGCGATTGGTATTCACTTAATTGTTGCTACGCAGAGACCATCTGTCAATGTAATTACCGGAATTATCAAAGCAAACTTTCCGGCAAGGCTTTCATTCAGGGTTTCATCAAGAATTGACTCCCGAACCATTCTGGACCAAGGTGGGGCAGACCAGCTTGTTCCCGGCGGGGATATGCTCCTGTCAATGGGAAGCGATATTATCCGGATTCAATGCCCATTTATTTCTACATCTGAAGTAGAGAACATCTGTGAATATATTGGGAACCAAAGAGGCTATGAAATGGCCTACCTGTTACCCGAAGCCCAGGGAGACGAGACTGGTTCGTCTTCCGACTTTGACCCAAGTGAACTAGACCCCCTGCTGGAAGAAGCAGCACGTTTGATTGTTGCCCACCAACAAGGATCTACATCTCTGATTCAACGGAAAATGAAATTAGGCTACAACCGGGCGGGAAGATTAATAGATCAAATGGAATCCTTAGGCATAGTCGGGCCATTTGAAGGAAGTAAAGCAAGGCAGGTGTTGGTAGATGAATACCGACTTGAACAACTGTTAGGTGATTTGCGATGATGGTCTCAAACCGGAAAATAAAGACCTTTTTTTTCACCCTTCTTGTGGGTGGAGCAGCTCTTTTTCTGGGATCTTTTCAAAGCAAACAAGATCCTCTTGCCGGCAAAATTCTAAATGAGGTAGGGAAAAAATATAAAAAACTTATCGGCTTTTCAGCAGACTTTGTTCACGACTCAGAAACCAATTCCGGACAATTAAAAGGAAGCCGGAAAGGCTCTATTTTAGTCAGCGGAACCCGTTACAAATTGAACACCGGAACAGCAACCTTAATTTGTGATGGAAAAGTTGTTTGGAACGCTGATTCGAAAACCAAAGAGGTGAGTATTTCAGACTATGAACCTGAACCCGATGATATAACACCAGAAAGGATCTATACGTTTTATCAAAAGGGATACAAGTACATCTTTATAGGTGAGGTTCGAACCAAAACCGGTATCTGGCAAACGATTGACCTGGAGCCTGAAAATATTGAAAAAGAAATTTCGAAAATCCGCTTGTACGTCGATAAGAAAAGCCTTTCCATCACAAAATGGATTCTTTTCGAAAGAGGAACCAACGACCGGGAGGTATTTGAAATTAAAAAATTTGTTCCCCTAACCAAGGTTTCAGCAACGGACTTTAGTTTTCAAAAGGTAAAATATCCGGGGTACAAACTTGTGGACTTACGCTAAGAGTCAACCAGAGAAGCAACAAAATTCCCAATAAGCCCTATAACACAGCTTATGAAAAAGGTTGCTTTCCTTTAAATTGTTGAAAAAAAAGTTGTGGAATTAAACCTTGAAATGGCTGGTTTGTTTTAGCTTTACACCGTGTCAGGAAGGTTATTCTAAACCCCTTCAATCGTTTCACTTTTAACAGATTCTGCTATGACAAATGATCAAAAAGTAATTGTTGGATTTCTATGTGGTGTTGCAGCCGGTGCACTTGCCGGAATTTTATTAGCACCAAATTCGGGTGAAGAAACCCGGAAAAAAATTGCTGACAAAGCAACCGACTTAAAAGATGACCTTTCAACCCAGCTATCCAGTTCTTTTGGAAGGCTATCTGAGCAAGTCAGTAATTCCTTAGGGCTAAAAAAAACGAATAGCGTAGTTGATCAAAATGCACGGAAGCTGGCTTCAGAAACAGTAGACGCCTAACTTTCAAATCTTTACAAAAAAAACCTCCATTCGGAGGTTTTTTTTTGAACAGTTTTTAAAAAATCTGGTCTTAACGGTATGCAAACATTCATCTTCAGTTTAACACTCTGCTTTATGAGCCTTCTATCTTCATCGGTTACTGACAAATCTGTTCACAGTTTCAGTGCAAAGAGCATCGATGGAAAAGAAATCCAATTGAGCCAATACAAAGGCAAAAAAATTCTTATCGTCAACGTAGCGAGTGAATGTGGATACACGCCTCAATACAAAGATCTTGAGGCGCTTTATAAGAAGTATGGATCAAAATTGGTTGTCCTAGGTTTCCCTTCGAATGAATTTGGGGGCCAGGAACCTGGAAGCGATTCAGAAATTAAAACTTTTTGTCAAAAGAATTATGGAGTCAGTTTTCCCATGTTTTCCAAAATCCAGGTAAAAGGAAAGGGGAAACATCCCCTTTTCGCTTATTTATCTTCCAAAGAGGAAAACGGAATTGTAGGTGATGAGCCCAAGTGGAACTTCTGTAAATATCTTGTAGACGAAAACGGAAAAGTTTTGCGGTTTTT
>JBIPNA010000188.1:0-6807 GCA_044375665.1 Catalimonadaceae bacterium | reverse complement strand
CAAAAGACTGCAGTTGGACAGCGGAAACCGGACAGGCCATGGGATAAATCCCTTGCTCGCCCATTTGGGACCCTATACTTTCTTGTACACAGCCCTATTGGGATTTTTTGGATGGAACTGGCGCCGCCTGAAACCCTCCAGACGCTTTTCATTTGTTTTGCTTTTAATCCTTAGCCTCACCTATGCCAGTCTGGACGTGATGGAAGCCAACCGGATGCGGATGGAAGTGGAGCCTTTGTTTTGGTTTTTCCTTTTACAAGTGCTTCACCAGTTCTTTCCCAATCCTGCACCGACCCACCAACCTGAACCCCTTTTCAAATGAAAATGGTTTCCAATAAAGACAGACCCTGAAAGGCCAGCAGACAAATAACAGGACTGTTTACTTAAAACCCGAAGCCTCCAGATAATCGTCGGTATGCTTTTTCCAGACCGAATCCTGCCTGGCAGGATCCAGATTGCGTTGGTAGGAAAACAGGGCATCTTTCCAGCCTCCATAGGTAGGGTTCGGAAAAATAACAAATCGATTTCCCCATTCTTTGGCTTTGTCATGCACGGCTGACATTCGTTTTTCAACAGTAGCATCTTCCCAAACTGCATCAAAATCGGCCAGATTATCCCCCAGGAGCATAACGATATCGTGGTCCGCAAGGACCTTTGCCCTTCTGGCTACCTTATTAGATGTTTCGGTCTTAAGCCATATGTGGGCTGTATCGGCAAAAGGCAAGCCAAGCTTCCGGAGGTTTTGGAGCGTTCCATCCAGATGGACTGCTTTCCGGTTGGATATGTAATAGATGTCGATTCCCAGACCTGCAGCCTTTTTAAAGAAATCGACCCCACCGGGAAAGGCAGGAGCTGTACCAGCTTTTTCCCATTCGGCCCAATAGGCAGGATAATCTTTGCCTTCCCGCATCACACGCAGTGCCCAGGCAGAATTGTCGAGCAGGGTTTCATCCAGATCGGTTACAATGGCCGGTTTTTTCCCTGACTTTGCATTTTTCCGGATCTGATCCAGTTGCATTCCGGCAAAACGAAAGGTTTGAAGATAGCAGGCTTCTTTCTCGGCTGAGAAGGCAAACCAGGCATTGGCCAGCAATCTGGGATCATGAAGGAGGGAGTGTTTTTCTTCCGATCCACGGAAAGACAGACAAATCAGAAACAAAAAGGCCAGTGCAAACGAAGAGAAGGGTTTCATGCCTCAAAGAACGGCCAAAGCCTCTTGCTCTGCAACCACTCAGATCGATTCGTCGCCAACGATTTTTTCCTGCAGCGCAATCGACTCCAGGTGAATCAGCTCGTACAATTGTCGGATCATCTCAGCATCCAGCCCCAATCGGGAGCCATGCTCGCCCCGGCTTTGAAAAATTTCAGCCCACCTTTTGATTTGAAGCACAGTCAGGTTTGCATCTTTTTTCACCATCCCGATCTGACGAACGATTTCCATGCGTTGGGCCAGGATTTCAAGCATCTTATGGTCAATCTGATCGATTTTTGAGCGAAGAAGATTTAGGGTTTCGGTTGAAAACTCAAGATCGGGCTGGGGCCGGGAATAGCGCAGGCGGTCCAGCAAGCGGTTAAAAACCTCAGGTTCAATTTGTTGCCGGGCATCGCTCCAGGCTTCATCGGGCCGGGGATGGGTTTCAATCATCAGGCCGGAATAGTCCAGATCGAGGGCCCTTTGGGCGATGGATGCCAGGAGATCCCGGTTCCCTGAGATATGGCTTGGGTCGCAGAGCAGCGGGATCTGGGGCATTTGCCTTCTGAATTCAATCGCCAGAGACCATTGAGGCGGATTTCGGTACAACGATTTGCCAAATCCTGCAAAGCCCCGGTGAATGGCAGCCAGATTATGGATACCTGCATTTTGGAAGCGTTCGATCGCCCCGATCCACAGAGGCAGTTCGGGCGTAACCGGATTTTTGATCATGACCGGAATGTCTACCCCGCGAAGAACCTCGGCAATTTCCTGAACAGAAAATGGATTGACTGTGGTACGGGCGCCAATCCAAAGGATATCGATTCCGGCCTTTAAAGCCTCTTCGGTATGGCTTGCATTGGCCACTTCGGTGGTTATGGGCAAACCCGTTTCTTCCCTCGCCCGCTTCATCCAGGCCAAAGCCGGACTACCATGTCCCTCAAAAGCATTCGGCCTTGTCCGGGGTTTCCAGATACCAGCCCGAAAAGCATTTACCATGGGATTTTTTGCCAGGGCATGGGCTGTTTCCAGCACCTGTTCTTCGGTTTCGGCACTGCAGGGACCCGCAACAACAAAAGGCGTATTGAGGTGCCGAAAGTCTGGAGGTGACTGCCTTAAGACAGTGGTGGCTGGCATTTTTTGCATTTGCGGGGACGAAGGTAAACAAAAAGGATGGGGCCTTTACCCTAATCTATCCCTAAAACCCACCATACCTACCTTGTGTTTTGATTCTCAGAAAATTCTTCCATAGGTTGAGCCCCGATTCGGACAATGACCTCTCCTTTATTTTCTGCTAAATGAATACAAATAGATTAATAGTTTCCTCTGGCCAACAGGCTTCGTGGATTTCATTCCTTTCTCTGGGCATCTTTTTGCTGGCAACCGGCTGGCTGCAAGGCCAGACATCATTTCAGATTCCACCCAAACCCATCCTGGATCTTGCAGATACAAAGGCTCCGACAGGGAACCTGATCAGCCCAGACAACCATTTCCTGGTTCAGGTGGAACGTCCATTATACAAATCGCTTGATGAATTGGCCGAACCCGAGGTAAAACTTGCCGGCTTGCGGTTCAATCCCGTCAATTTCAATATGAGCAGGGGTGGGTATTACACCAGCCTGAAATTGCTCCGTTTGCCCATGGCTACCGAGGTTCCATTACAGGGGATGCCCTCAGATGGCAGGATTCAATACCTGAGTTTTTCTCCTTCCGAAAGCCATGTAGCCTTTGTCCTTACCCGCTCAGGCGATCTGGAACTTTGGCTGCTGGACCTTCAAACTGGAAAAGCCTCATTTACGGGACACCGCAAATTGAATGCAGTTATGGGTATGCCATATCTTTGGGAATCGGATGGAAAATCACTGATTTTCAAATCGAGGGGAGAGAAAACAACTCTGCCTGCAAAACAGGAACTTCCCAAAGGACCTGCAACCCAGGATGCCACCGGCGAAAAAGCCCCTGCCAGAACATACCAGGATTTGCTGCGGAACAGGGAAGATGAACAGCGTTTTGACCATTATGCCCAATCCACCCTTTATCGGGTTTTGCTTTCTCAACCTGAAAAGGCAATTGAGCTGGGCATGTCGGGAATTTTCAAAAACATTCAACCTTCTCCGAACGGGGAATATCTTCTGGCCGAAACCGTGGTGCAACCCTACAGCTATACCCTCCCATTTGGATTCTTTTCCAGCCAGGTAGCACTGCATGGTAAAGATGGCAAAAAGCAAACTGTGTTTTACAACCGTCCGCTTCAGGATAAAATCCCTCCGGATTTTGATGCTGTAGAATCAGGGAAACGCAATATTTCATGGCGCAATGATGAAGGGGCCACCTTGATGTGGCTTGAAGCTCCGGACGGCGGCGACCCAAGAAAGCCTTCAGAATTCAGAGACCAGATTTTTCAGGCAAATCCTCCTTTTTCTGCCCCCCAATCCCTGGGACGTTTCAAAAACCGGGTTTCAAATGTGATTCTGGGTACAAGCAAACTGGCCATCGTACAGGACGAGTGGTGGAAAAACCGAAACACCAGGACCTATCTCATCGATCCATCCAAAGACAATCCCAATCCCAGAATTTTGTTCGACAGATCGTCGGAAGATGCTTATGGCGATCCGGGAAGCTTTGTTTTACATTCCAATGCCATGAAGCAGGACGTTTTATGGATGAGTACTGATGGGAAAAAACTGTATCTGGAGGGAGAAGGTTGCTCTCCTGAAGGAAACAGGCCATTTCTGGATGAATTTGACATTGCAAGCGGGAAAGCCAGGCGCCTTTGGAGAGCCGAAGGAAAATCCACGTATGAAGCCATTGTAAGGGTACTGGATCCGGAGAAAAAACAAATCCTGACTTCCATCCAGGAGCCTAAAGTAATGCCCAATCTCTTTCTGCGGGAATTTGGGAAAAAGCCTGTGCTCAGGCAGTTGACTTTCCGACCAAATCCATATGCTTCCTTGTCAGGCGTAAAAAAGGAGAAGATTTTTTATAAGCGGAAAGATGGCGTCCAGCTGTCTGCTACCCTTTATCTTCCTGCGGGGTACGACAAAAATAAAGATGGCCGTCTGCCCATGCTGATGGAGGCCTACCCAACCGAATACAAGGATGAAAAAAATGCAGGACAGCTGAAAGAGTCCCCATTCACTTTCATCGCCATCAACTGGGCCTCACCTGTCTTCTGGGTAAACCGGGGTTTTGCCATCCTGGAAGATGCCCAGTTTCCGATCATTGGAAAAGGCCAGGAAGAACCCAACGATACCTACATTGAGCAACTGGTAGCCGATGCGGAAGCGGCCATCCGTTATGTAGATTCCATTGGGGTGGTCGATAAAAACAGGTGTGCCGCGATGGGGCATTCTTACGGCGCATTCATGACCGCCAACCTGCTGTGCCACAGCAATCTATTTGCAGCCGGGATTGCCCGTAGCGGTGCTTATAACCGAACCCTTACACCTTTTGGTTTTCAGGCAGAGGAGCGAACCTACTGGCAGGCTCCGCAGGTATACAACAGGATGTCGCCATTTACGTATGCTGACAAATTCAGCAATCCACTTCTGATGATTCATGGAGATGCCGACAACAATCCGGGCACATTTACCCTGCAAAGCGAACGTTTATTTCAGGCCATCAAAGGCAACGGGGGAAAAGCCCGATTGGTTCTCCTGCCCTTTGAAAGCCATGGATACGCTGCCAGGGAAAACATCCTCCACATGCTTTGGGAAATGGATACCTGGCTGGACAAGTGGGTGAAAAACAAAAAGTAATGCATTTGTTGAAAAAGGCTCCCAAAATGGAGCCTTTTTCAATCCAGAAATACATTTCGAACCAAGCCGGGTTCAATACAAGACGGAAAGCGACATCTGGCCCCATTTGTGTGGCGTTCCATCCCGGAATTCAGGGTATCGGTAGCATGTGGAATACGAGAAATTAAACCATCCAAAAGCGATGACCACCCCATAATCCAGACCGGGGAGATACCGGTTCAGTTCATTGTTGGAAATGATCGGGACAGGTTCGCCGGTAGATCCAAGCGTGTTGAGCAAACCGCCCTGTAGAAAGGAATTGGAGGCCACAAGTGTAAAGGAAGGGCGGGCGAAAAAATAAATCTGATGCGGCCTGAACCGACCAAGCTCTGTGTTTTGTCTCCAGTTTGAGTACACCCTTCCCTGGTGGGTATTGAGGGAGGTTTGCCTGTCAAGACGGTAACGGTAGCGGTTGTCGTTTTCATACATGGGCAGGGTGGATAAAAAATGGTTGTTGAACCAGCCCATTTTGGTGAGCAGGGCAAAACCAACTTCGTTTTTCACTTGTCCTACCCTTGCATAAATGGAAGAAATGATATCGAAATTGGGGTGGATAGGGGTATTGGTATGGTGCGCCGGGCCATTGCTGAAGGCAAGTCCACGGATCTTCTCATACAAACCAGCAAGCAAGCGGCCTTCATACATAAACTGATAATCGAGGAGGATCAACTCCGTCCGCAATGTTCCGGCCTCCCATCCCAAAGGTGGTTTTCCAAGGTCCAGATCGTTGTGGATAAATTTCTGAACCCGATCGGCCCGGGAGGAGCGGCCAAACAATCCCACTGAATTGCTTGAATAAATCCGTGTTCCGTTGGTGCGGGAAGCCGATACCCGTTGGAACTTTAGAAAAGTATATCCGGCATAGGGCCGGTCCATTTTCCGGGGATCGGTCTCGGCCAGGTCGCTGGGTGTGAACATGTCCTGACCCAATTGAAAACCATTCATACAATGGGTTTGCTTGCGGGTATTGAAAAGGACCCAGTTAAAGAACCATCTGTTCTGAGCAATCCGTCCGGAATGAAGCACCGTCGCCCGGATCCCGTTGGTATAGTTCTGATCGGTTTTGTTTCGGGAGGCGTGGAAATCATTGTCCCATTCAAGGGAAGTAAAGGTGGTGTGGTTGTTGTAACCCTGTCCCTGAGCTTTCCAAACCCAAAGGCAGCAAACCAGAAGCAATATCCTTTTCATTTTGTTTGGTTGAAAAATCGTTCGGTAAAGCGTTGTCCGTTGCGGAAAAAGAAGTTTTCGGTAACCTCTTCTACCCAGGCTTCAATTTCCGGTTTTGAGAGGTTGGCCAGCAAATCCTGGGTGTGCCGGTCCGGATCCAGGGCCAGGTAATAAGGAAGGAAGCGGGCAAAATCAGAACGGAGATCTTCCAGAAAATTTACGGTTTTGTAGGCATCCAATGGATCGATAATGCCGTCAAAATCAGTTCCGAGACAAACAAAGCCTGTAGACCACAAAGTACTATCAATACTTTTTATTGGAGTCTCAGGAGCCGGATCTCTATTAGATAACTTCTTGGTATACTTCTTTTTCCCTTCCTCCGAAAGCTTATTCCTGGCGCTCTGGGAGACATTCTGTTCCAAAAATTCAGGCAAATTCTCCTTTGAAGTTGCTTTCTCAAGATTCGGGTATTTTTTTGGTCTTGTACTGAAGGTTTTGATAACCCACTGAGTATGCATCACATTCCTCAGCAAGGGTTCGATACCGGCATATTTTTTCCGGATGGCTTTCCACTCCTTTTTTCGCATGCTGGCTGCCCCTTGCGCACCACCCGGGATGGCAGATGCAATAACCTGATACAATGGCAAATGG
>JBIPNA010000186.1:0-6821 GCA_044375665.1 Catalimonadaceae bacterium | reverse complement strand
AATTGGCATTTTGGGAAAGCGTTCCCGCACTTCTTCAACCCGATTCAAATGATAGCTCAGGTAAGCCGTAGGCACCGTTTCTACCACCACCATCAGGTCGAAGGACTCCAGTTCTTTCCACCGTGCTTTCAGAAAAGCTTCTCCAGGTGGATTTATTTTTCGTAGCACGCTTCGAACAAGGGAACCAGGTCCGGAAAAGTCTATCGTTGGTGCCGCTGGCTTCAGATCCAGAAAGTGCAGGCCGTCGTAGAATACCTTGCTTCGGATCCCGATCCGGGAAAGCATTCTGGCCAGGCCTTCTGCCCTTGGCTTGACAAAATTATCGGCATTGTCGGCCATGATGGCTACATTTTTCATCGAAGGCCCATCCAGGGAATAAGTTGAAACCAAAAACTCGATTTGTTGTGGCCCCGGGCATGGTTGGATCCATACACGCGACCCAGAAGTTCTGACAGCAGGAAAAGAAAGGCTTTGGGACTTTTCCTTACCACGATTCGTTTCCAGAATAAGTCCCAGATTTTTAAAAAGATGGCCCAGTTGGTATGGTAGGGGAGGACCTTTCTGGTATGGGGAAAGCATTCGGCGTAAGCCTCGGGATACGAAACTGCCATGCCAAACAACAACCTCCGGATGTATCTGGCATTTGCTTTTGTTTCGGCAATCAGGTGCCTGGTTTGCATCCCTGGAAAAACACCTACTGCAAATCCCATTTTTACAGCTTCAAAAACCAGTTGTACATCGCCTGCGCTGCTGAGCGATTTCCCGCTTCTGTCGGTGGCCGACAATTGCCCCGATTGGACCATGGAGGCATAGTTTTCAAATACAGATCTCCGCATGCTCTGTCCGGTTCCGGGCGGAAAGAAATCCTGCCATGATTCCATACAGGCATACCTGGGGGCATCAAAATGCCTTTCCTGAAAATATGGTTTGTTGAAAGAAACCCATGCTGGCGGGTTTCCCATAAATTCTACTGTAATGTGTCCGGGGCCAAAAACACCCACATTAGGAAAGGCTTGAAATGCTTCGTTTACCTGCAAAAGGTAATCGGCTCCAGGCTGGTTGTCGTCGTCAAAAAACACCAGAAATTTTCCGGATGCTGCCCTGAACCCAGCCATGCGGGCATTGGTCAGGCCTGGTTTGGGTTCGGAAACAGGCACCATGGGCATGGCCACCTGCGCCAGCTCCTTCACGAACCTTGCCTGGACCGGTTCGGAGCTGTTGTTGTCTACTAAAATCAGCTCCGTCTGAAGGTTTCCTGTGTGCAATTCAGCCATTGCCTTCAGGACCCTTCCAAAGATTTCTGTATCGGGATTGTAGGTGCAGATGATGACCGAAATGTCCATGTGCCGCAATTATGGAGAGAATTTTCGAATCAGGGAAAGGCATTTGTTCCGCACCGCCCAGAAACCACGCAACAGGGCTACTTCTGCCCTTAGTCCCGGACCAGCTTTTTGGAGGTAGTGCTGGCGGATGGCCTCAGCCCGCAGGTAGGATTGATTGCCAGCCTGATCCTGTCCCGTTTTTGCTTCAGCCAGAAGCCGGAAGTTTCCCCAGGTTTCATTGAAATACTGAATCTGCCAACCCGAAAAAAGCAACCGGAACATGAAATCATAGTCCATAGCATAATGCTCGCCTTCAGGGAAAAAACCGATTTTGTTATGCAACCTCGCAGGATAAAAATAGGCACTTGGATTGAAAGGCCACTCACACATGTCAGCCAGCATCAGGGCAAGCCTCATGTTTCCGGGTTGGTTGAAGGAGATCAGTTTGTCCTCTGCATCCCTTACATGCAGATTTCCCATCCAGAAAGCATCCGGGTCCTTTTCGGCTTTAATCCTTCCGAGGATCTTTGGAAGCAGTTCCGGTTCATAAAAATCGTCCACATTTAAAAAGCCGACCCAGGCATTTCCTGCAAGTCGTAGCCCTTTGTTCATGGCGTCACTCTGGCCTTTGTCCGGCTCTGAAATCCACTTCAGATGGCTGAATTCTTCTGAAAGTTTTGTTAGGATTTCAGTACTTCCATCCCTGCTTCCACCATCAACTACCCAATGGACAATGCCTTCTGTCCACTGTTCAGCCACATTCCGGATGCAGGATTCCAGGTAACGGGCTCCGTTAAAAACAGGAGTAATGATGCAAAGGGTCGCTTCCATAAATCTGTTAGCGAAACCAGTTTTTTACCCGCTGCCTCAAGGTTTGTTTTTGGGGTTTTTCTGCAGCGGGAAACAAAGGGGCTATTTCTTTTCTAAGCTTTTCAAGGATTTTTTGTTCTTCCGGACGCAGCATTTTTTCTGCAGCCTCCCTCAGATTTCTTCCGGTTTCCCTTGCTGTTTCCAGGGCATGGGTATGGCTGTTAAACGTTTTGGAAGATTCAACAACGCAAAAATTCCCCCATACTTCGTCAATATACTGAAGATCAACATGTCTCGCTGCCGAAAGGATGAATTCATAGTCCATACAGAAATGGTTTTCTGTATTGTACAAGCCTGTTTTTTGATGGATGCTTTTGTGGTAAAAGTAGCAGGTAGGATTGTAGGGCCACTCAAAGCGGTTGGAAACAAGTTCAGGTAAAGAAAGCCGGTTTGGCCGGTTAAAGTGCCTGAAACTTCCATCCGGATTCCAGATATTGAGGTTGCCACATACAAAAGAAGGTTCAGGGAGGGTTCTGAAAAGTTCGGCAACCCTGTTCAATACCTGAGGTTCATAGTAAT
Organism: Catalimonadaceae bacterium; assembly: GCA_044375665.1. Taxonomy (GTDB): domain Bacteria; phylum Bacteroidota; class Bacteroidia; order Cytophagales; family Flexibacteraceae; genus CAMDMI01. The sequence continues at coordinate 4,110 of JBIPNA010000186.1, read as the reverse complement.
CGTCCACATTCAGGAATCCGATAATGGGTCCCCGTGCCAGCCCAATGCCCTTGTTCATCGCATCGCTTTGTCCTGCATCTTTTTCAGAAACAAGTCGGATATGCGGATATTCCGCGGCCCATTTTTGGACAAGCTCAACCGTACCATCTGTACTGGCACCATCCATTATGAGGTGCTCTATCTCTGGGCATTTCTGTCCGATGACGTTTTTCAGACAAGCCTCAATGTAGGCTAGTCCATTAAATACGGGAGTGATGATGCTTATTTCAACCATGAAGCTAGGGCAGCTTTTTGAGCTTCTACCTCAAAAAGCGAGGGCAAAATTGTTCTAAATTATCGGGCTCCAAAAACCGGGTTTTGTTCACAATTTTTCAAATGCTAAAAGGTTGATAACCTTGAGGTAACTCTGAGTTGGCCTGAACGCTTTATTTTGCGTTACGTACAAATACGCCATGAACAAAACAGAAAAAAAGGAACTGGCTGAAAAATTGAAAGCTGGTATTTTACAGGTGCTTGAAGATTTTCATCCCAGCCTGAGCAAAAAGCTTGTAAAAGAGGCCAAAGATGCGGGGAAGGATCTCAGCGGAAAAATGATGGACATTCAGAAAGATCTGGAGAAAAAGGCCAAAAAAGCCTTGAAGAAGCAAAAAGTGAAAGCCTCCATCACCAAAGGTGACACTCCTTCGGTCAAAAAGGTCCGGAAACCCAAAAGCAAATAGTCAGGAATTCAAAAATGTCCCGTTCAAATCTGGCAGGTATACCCTACCAGAGGCTTTGAATTGAACTTAAAAGTTCAGGATGAGCCGGACCAGCCGCGACGATTTGTTTCCCAAAAAGTGCATTATCTGCCCCTGAAAAGTCGGTGACTATCCCTCCAGCTTCACGCACCAGACATATTCCTGCAGCGACATCCCATGGGCTGAGGTTATATTCAAAGAAGCCCTCAAAAATTCCGCAAGCCACATAGGCCAGGTCGATGGCTGCAGATCCCATCCGACGGAGTCCATGAGAATTTCGCATCAGGTGGTGAATAATGCTCAGGTAGTTTTCAATTTTTTCAAATTCGAAATAGGGGAAACCGGTTGCAAGAAGACTGTGAGAAAGTTCTGAAGTAGGACTTACCTGAATCGCCTTTCCATTGCACCAGGCCCCACCGTTTTCCCAGGCATAGTACATTTCATGATTGGGAACATGCGATATCACACCCACAATGGGTCGGCCATTCCATACCAGCGCAATCGAAATGGAAAACATCGGCACTTTGTGGACAAAGTTGGTTGTGCCGTCAAGGGGATCAATTATCCACACAAGTCCTTTGGAGGCCAGTTCCTGGGCCGAAACAGTACCTTCTTCAGTTACAAACCCAGCTTCAGGAACAATGGATCTGCATCCTTCCACCAGCTGACGTTCTGCCTCTTCATCAACATAAGAAACAAGGTTGTTGAAGCCTTTATAAGCAATGCTGTCACGGCTGAAATTCTGGTTCTCAGCCAGCAGAAAGAGAGCCAGGGATTGTGCCAGAGCAACTGTTTTGTGGCAAATCTCTTCCAGGTTTTCATTAGGGGGTTTTTCCATATTTTGTTGGTTTATTTTCCCTGAACCCAAAGAACCATTTGACTGACAGATGGATCCAGGTATTCCATCAGTGCCTGAGGAAACAATCCCAAAGCTAAAATTAAAATGAGCAAGGGTATCAGCATAAAGTATTCCCTCAGAGTTATATCCTTCAATTCTACCTGCCAGGCCGGATCCCGGACCCAAAATGGACCCAGCAGCATTTTTCTGGCCGTGTATAAATAGTAGCCTGCCGACAACAGCATGCCCAGGGTAGAAAGCAATGCTACCCATCTTGGAATATACTGGTTAAAACCTGCCGATTTGAAGGCGCCTAAAACCACCAAAATTTCTCCAATAAAACCTGAAAAGCCGGGGATCCCCATGCTCGCAAAAAAACCAAGCATGATTAGGGTCACAAATATGGGCATTGGGTGGACGAGTCCGGAAAATGAATCCCGGTCCCGGTTGTGCACCCGGTCGTACAAAACCCCTACTGCAACAAAAAGAAAAGGAGAAATTAATCCATGCGAAACTGATTGAAACGCCGCTCCACTCAATCCTTCTGCGGTAAGCGATGCCAGACCCAGAACTACATAGCCCATGTGGGAAACAGAGGAGTAGGCCACAAGTCTTTTCAGATCCGTACTGCCCAGTGCATTAAGACCACCATATAAAATGGAGACCACTCCCAAAAGGGACAATGGAAAAGCATACTGAACCATCAGGTCTGGAAATACAGGCAATACAATTCGGAAAAGACCATATGCGCCCACTTTTAACAAAAGACCGGCAAGAACGACCGAGACCCCGGTTGGAGCTTCAACGTGGGCATCCGGAAGCCAGGTGTGTACCGGTATGGCGGGCAACTTGATCAGGAACCCCAGCAACAACACAAAAAAGCCCCAGTTCCGCAATGGATAGCCAAGAAAAGTAGATTCTGATTCAAAGGATAAAATGGAGAACGGAATAAGGTTGCTCGAATCTGAAAGGTAAGGGATGGTGAAAGTGTGGACGATTTGCTCTGCCGGAATGCTGCCTGTAGCGAGAAGTTGTTGTATTTCGAAAACCATTTCGGTTGTCAGCATATCTCCTGGATTCATCAGGCCAAAGTTGACGGCTGTTTCCACCGGATCGATGGTAGACATATACAGAGCAATCATCCCCATTAAGATGAAGACCGAGCCTGCCAATGTGTACAAAAAGAATTTGATGGCGGCATATTCTTTCCTTTCTCCACCCCAAAGACCAATGAGGAAAAACATGGGAAGGAGCATAAACTCAAAAAACAGGAAAAACAGAAAGAAATCGAGGGCCACAAAACAACCCGCAATCGATCCGGCCAGCAGCAACATGCAAATTACATATCCTTTAACCTTGGTTTGAATGGTCATAGAGCTCACTGCCGCGATGGTCATCACCACACCCGTAAGTCCCAGAAATGCCATGCTTAATCCATCCACACCAAGTAAATAATCTATCGATAAGGCTCCAAATGCCTGAAGATTAAGACTGATCCAATTTGATTTTTCTACCAGTTGAAAGCCCATCCAGGTCTGGGCTACAGGGAGGCCCGGATCGAAACGGGTAAAGGCCCAAACGACCAATCCACAAAATACCAACATACCCGAAACAAGGATGCCTTTTAGCAGGCGGGAAAAGTCGGAAGGAACCAGCAGAACCAGCAAGGCCAGGAAAAAAGGCCAGAAAACGAGGGAACTCAACAGGGCTTGGCTCATGGCCTGCAAATATGGAACCGTATTTGGCTTTGAAAAGGCTGCAATCTGAATTTATGTAATTAGATGCCTTTTTTTAGCCCAGGGCCAACAAAAAGGAACGGGTACCTGCCGTTCCTTTTTTATGATTCTATGGAAGGAATTTGAATTAAGTGAGCATTCCACCACAAACCTGAATGGTCTGTCCTGTTATGTAACTGCTCATATCTGAGGCCAGAAAAACAACCGCCTGTGCTACTTCTTCTGCTTTTCCGCCCCGTTTCATTGGAATGGATGCAGCCCATTCGGCCACCACTTTTTCATCAAGCTGGCCCGTCATTTCAGTTTCAATAAATCCGGGAGCAATTACATTGGATCGAATGTTTCGGGAGCCAAGCTCCAGGGCAACTGATTTGCTAAATCCAATAATCCCGGCTTTGGAAGCTGCGTAATTCGCTTGACCCGCATTCCCACGGACACCTACAACAGAACTGAGGTGGATCAGGGAGCCGGATCTTGCTTTCATCATCGGACGGGAAGCCGCTTTGGTCAAATTAAATACCGACTTTAAATTTACCTCAATTACTTTATCCCATTGCTCTTCGTTCATGCGCATCAGCAAACCGTCTTTTGTAATTCCGGCATTATTGATGAGAATGTCCAGACCTCCAAAATCTGCAACTACATCGTTAACCAGCTGGTCTGCTTCGGCGAATTTTGAAGCATCAGACCGGTAACCTTTTGCTTTTCCACCCAAAGCCTGCAGTTCCTTTTCAAGGGCCTGGCCTTGTTCTACACTGGATAAGTAAGTAAAGGCAACCGATGCACCCTGCCTTGCCAA
>JBIPNA010000187.1:0-6821 GCA_044375665.1 Catalimonadaceae bacterium | reverse complement strand
TTCAGGGAAAAAGTGGCTTGCAGGTCTATATCGATGGGCGGCCTTCTCCCTTGCAGGACAAAGACCTGGCCAACTACCTTCGTGGAATTCCATCCTCCCAAATCGAACTGGTGGAGATCATTACCAACCCTTCGGCCAAATTCGATGCTTCAGGCAATGCAGGTATCATCAATATCCGGTTGAAGAAAAATCAGAAACGGGGCTTAAATGGAGGAGTGGTTTCGGGAGTTTCCCAGGGCCTGGCCAATGAGCACAATTACTTCCGGACCAACCAGGGCTTTTCCCTCAATCATGGCGGTAAGAAGCTCAATCTTTTTTCTACCTATGGCTTTGACCAGGCCAAATCCTGGAGCTTTATGAATTTCGACCGGACCCAATCGGAAAATGTATTCCGCCAAACTTCCGATACCTGGGACAAGCGTTTGTCCCACAACCTGAAACTCGGAGCCGACTGGACCGTGAACAAACGCCATGTGCTGAGCTTTGCAGCCGACGGAAACCTGAACAACAACACCTCTACACTTATTGGGGAAAACTATATTTCTACCCTGGGCAATCCCAGACCCTATACCTTACTCGATGCCAGAAACAATGGGACAAAGGAAACCGCCACTGGAAACCTGAGTCTTAACCACCTCTACCGCGACACCTCCGGCAGAGAACTGTCTACAGATGTATCTTATGGATTTTATCTGCTTGGCAACGAAACCGATCAACCCAATTTTTACCGGAATTTTGCTCCGGACTCCAGCGTGGAAGACAGGAGCTTCGGACTCGAAACCCCGGTGGACATATCCATTTTTACCCTCAAATCTGATTATGAGCAGAAGTGGAAAAAGTCCGTTTTTTCTGCCGGGTACAAAGTCTCCAATGTGTTGACCGACAATTCATTCCGCCAGTTCGATCGTTCTTTTGGCCAAAACAACCTCGACCTGGACCAAAGCAGCGACTTCAGCTACCTTGAGCGGGTTTTGGCCGGGTATCTGTCTTTCAGGCACACCCTCAATACCCGCTGGACCTTTCAGGGTGGCGTCCGATATGAACATACCCAATCCGAAGGCCATCTCAAATACGCAAGTAACCGGAAAGACAGTCTGGTTCCCCGGAATTATGGCGACTTTTTTCCAAGTGGTGGCGTCACCTGGAACCGCACCAAAAACCAAAGCATCAGCCTGAATTACAGCCGCAGAATTGACAGACCGGTGTATCGTTTTCTCAACCCCTTTCAATACAAAATCGATGAACTGAGCTACGAGCAGGGTAATCCTTTTCTCAATCCCCAGTATACCCACAACATCCAACTGAATTCTACCTGGTTCTCAATGATCAATGCCAGTATTGGATTCAGCCAGACCGACGATTTTTTTGCCCGACTCATCGACTCTTCCGGGAAACGTTCCTTCCTCACCCGAAGGAATCTGGCCAGGGTAAGAAACTACTCCTTCAACCTGAGCACACAACTGCCATTCCGGAAATGGTGGAACGGATTTGTCAATCTCACGCTCAACCATCAGGAATATGAGGCAGACTTTGGTCAGGGAAAAGTGCTCCGTCTTCCTGTTGACTATTTCAGTGTATTCCTCCAGCAGTCCTTTCGGTTGCCAAAATCCTATGGGTTTCAGTTTTCAGGTTCCTACAATTCTCCAAGTGTTTGGGGAGGAACATTCCGAAACCGGGCTTTTTGGTTTATGGAAGCAGGTTTTAACAAGAAACTCTTTAAAGATAAAGCCACGCTTAGCCTGAATGTGACTGATGTTTTCCTCTCCCAGCGTTGGAAAGGCCGAAGCAATTTTGCCGGTGTCGACATTACGGTAGCCGGAGGCAACGACAGCCGCAACGTCAAACTGGGCTTTACCTGGAATTTTGGTGCAGAGGAAGTCCGGCAGATTCGAAGAAAAGTGGGCAACAACGAGGAGCGGCAAAGGCTCCGTGGCGAATAGTTTGTTTTCACCACAAAGACCTGTTTTGGGAGACGAACTAACTGTCTAAATGTTCCCTGATTTTTGCTTTCAGTTCCTTGCTGGCAGGCATCAACGGCAACCGAACCTGTCCTTCACACAAGCCCATCAGGGAGAGGACAGCCTTAATGCCCACCGGATTGCCTTCTTCATACAACAATGGATTGAGCTTAAGCCAGTTTTTCCAGAATCCGGAGGCCCCTTCAAAATCCCGGTTGAGACAATGCCCCACCATCGCCGAAAACTCGCGGGGCCAGGCATTGGCAAGGACCGATATAACGCCTTTGGCGCCAATAGAAATTAAAGCAGGTGTCAGCAAATCGTCGCCTGAAATCAGGGTGAAACCTGTGGGCATCCCGGCAGCAATCGCCATGCACTGCTCCACATTGCCGGAGGCTTCTTTCGTTCCGATAATGTTGGGGTGCAAGGCAAGTTCCAGTGTGGTGGCAGCACTGAGATTGGTGCCTGTCCGGCCAGGAACATTGTAAAGCACAATGGGAACAGGAGAAGCGTCTGAGAGCATTTGGTAATGCCTGATCAGGCCTTCCTGACTTGGTTTGTTGTAATAAGGTGTAACAGAAAGAATGGCATCTACACCCGTTAGATCTGTTTCTTTCAACTCTTCCAGCAATTTGTCGGTGTGGTTTCCTCCAAGACCCAGAATCAGTGGTTTGCTGCCGGCAAGTGCCTCGCGGATGGTTTTCAGGACCATCTTTTTTTCTTCTGCCGACAACGTGGCCGATTCGCCGGTGGTTCCAAGGGCTACTACATAATCTACGCCCTGGGCCACATGGCGAACCATATTTTGGAGGGCCGTTTTGTCTATTTTTCCGTTGGATTGAAATGGCGTAATAAGGGCAACGCCTGTCCCGCTTAAATCAATCATTGTAAATCAGTAATTTGGTGTAGTTCAACATTTGTTCCAGCGTGTAAGCTACATTTTTTGGGTCAGGATTCTCAACCATCAACTCAAACAGGTTGGTTCTGGTCTTGTCGAATAAGCCCACACGGCAATTTGCCTTGGTCTGACTTAATACAATGTCGAACACAGGCTGATGCTCAGATTCGATACAGAAAAGGAAATCAAACTGGGTATCCAGAAACTGGTTCATCTTCGGGGAATTGATTTCTCCGTTCCAGGCGATATCCGATTTCAGAAAATAATCGATGTAAAACCGGAAAGGGTGGCTGTAGGGATGCTCAAAATAGGTGAGCACTTTCAGTTTCTTGTGGTCCTGTTCCAGTTTTTTGATGAATCGGGCAAGAGGCTCCGGATCGTCTTCTGGTCCAAGATGAAAGAGAATTCCGATTTGATTGATCTGATGGTAGTTTAGGGTGTTTCGGGGATGGGTGCTCACCATACTCCGGGCCTCCTGGCAACGCCGTTTCAGCATAAAGTCTTTGACCAGGTCAGTAATAATGCGCATGGAGGTTAACTGGAGAGGGACAAAAATACGCAGGGTTTTGGTAGGAAAAAGATTTCAGGAATATGCGCTATTTCGGACCCGAAAATCTTGCTTATGGATCCTGTTGAAAACGCCCTGCCTTCTTCCATCTTTTTTCCCGAAGACCTCGGTTCCTGGATCAGGGAACAAACGGATGGGCGTACCAAAGGAGCTGTCTTCCTGGTTTGCGACGCCCATACACACCGGCATTGCCTTCCTTTGGTACGGCCCTTTTTGCCTCAGGGAAGCCACATCCTTCGTATTCCAGCCGGAGAATCTTCCAAAAACCTGGATACCTGCGTTACCCTTTGGAACCAGCTTACCCAAAAACAAGCCGACCGACAGGCCCTTATTCTTGCTTTGGGCGGTGGAATGGTTTGCGATCTGGCGGCTTTTTCAGCCTCCGTATATAAAAGGGGCATCGACTTTGTGCTCATTCCTACCAGTTTGCTGGCGATGACAGATGCGGCTTTTGGTGGAAAGACCGGAGTCGATTTTCAGGATTTTAAAAACCAACTGGGCACTTTTGCCCAGCCGCAAGCCATTGGCATCTGGCCCGGGTTCCTGAAAACGCTGCCCGGAGAAGAAATTCTGTCGGGTTTTGCGGAAGTCATCAAGCAAGCCCTCATTGCCCGGCCTCTCCTTTGGGAAAGCATTCGGAAAAGAGAACTGGAAGCCCAGAACTGGCCCGAACTGGTGAAAGAAAGTCTTGCGGTAAAGCATGCAGTGGTAAAAGCCGACCCTTTTGAAAAGCATTTCCGGAAAGTCCTGAATGCCGGCCATACCCTCGGCCATGCACTGGAGACACTTTTTCTGAAAAAGGGGAATCCCATTCCTCATGGACATGCCGTGGCTGCCGGCCTCATCATAGAAAGCCGTATCGCTCTTGAAAAAGGCCTTTTGCCTGAGGCAGATCTTGTGCGCATGGAAGAATTAATCTTTGCCCTTTATGGCATGTTGCCTGTTTCTAAGTCCGACATTCCTAAGCTGATCCGCTATTGCCTTCAGGACAAAAAAAATCAATCCGGAAAAATTGAGCTGGCCCTTGTTGGTCCTGTGGGCAACTGCAGCCCCGGGCAGATGACAACGGAGTTGGAAATCAAAATGGCCATCCGCTACTACCTGGGATCCTGAGGACTGTTAACAGACCAAGGTCAGGATTTGGATTGAGGTTGGTTTTTGGTGGATTCAGCCAGATTCGCCTCTTTTACCCCATACAGCATTTTCACACGCCAAAACATGAATTTTCTTGGAATAGACATCGGTTCATCATCGATAAAAGTAGCCCTGGTGAACGGCGAAACTTTTGCACCCATCGGGTATGCGCAATCCCCAAAGCAGGAAATGGAGATCATTGCCCACAGGACAGGATGGGCAGAACAAGAGCCTGAAACATGGTGGCAACACCTGGTTTTGGCTTGCCGGGAACTAAAACAAAACCATGCACAGGAGTTTAGCCGGATTTCTTCGGCTGGCATTTCCTACCAGATGCATGGTCTGGTACTGACCGATGAGCAACTTCGCCCGCTTCGTCCTGCCATTATCTGGTGCGACAGCAGGGCCGTTTCTATTGGCGACAAGGCGTTTCACGCTCTGGGGCAGGAAAATTGCCTCAGTCATTTTCTCAATTCGCCCGGAAATTTTACCGCATCCAAACTAAAGTGGGTCCAGGAAAATGAGCCTTCCCTTTACGATCGGGCCCATTATGCCCTGCTGCCAGGCGATTACATTGCTGCACGGCTTACCGGAGAGGTTTCTACAACCGTAAGCGGCCTTTCAGAAGCCATTCTCTGGGATTTTATCAACAACAAACCTGCCCATAGCCTCTTTACCTTTTTTGATCTTCGCGACGATCTTTTTCCTAAGGCCGGACCTTCCTTTGGTTTTCAGGGAAAAATCAGGTCGGATGTGGCGGCCGAATTTGGATTGCCGGAAGGTGTCGAGCTGGGATACCGGGCCGGAGATCAGCCCAACAATGCTTTTGCCCTTGGGGTTTTAGAGCCCGGACAAGTGGGTGCCAATGCCGGGACTTCAGGTGTGATCTATGGAATTAATGACAGCCTGACTTACGATTCCCTGAGCCGTGTGAATAGTTTTGCCCACGTCAATCACAAGGCCGATGCTGTCCGGATTGGTGTGCTTGCCTGTCTTAACGGAACAGGAATTTTCTACAGCTGGGTTCGGAAACTGATAGCTTCCGGAGGTAATGCCATACCCGATTACCATGTGCTCAACCAAATGGCGGCCTCTGTCCATCCGGGTTCTGATCATTTGCGGGCCTATCCATTCGGGAATGGGGCAGAACGTCTACTGAACAACCAAAACCCGGGGGGAAGTTTTTCCGGGATGAATTTCAATGTCCATACACCTGCGCATTTGGTTCGGGCCACCATGGAAGGAATCGTCTTTGCCTTGTATTACGGGATGGAGATCATGGGCGAAATGGGCATGGCACCCAAAACGGTCAAGGCAGGGGAGGCCAACCTGTTTCTGAGCCCCCTTTTCCGGCAAATGTTTGCCGATGTAACAGGGGCAGAACTGCAGCTGGTAGATTCCAATGGAAGTCTTGGCGCCGCTGTCGGAGGAGCCATTGGTCTTGGAAAAAGGCGCATGGAAGATTGGGTGCAAGGCCTGAAACCACTTGCCAAACTGAGCCCGGATCCCAAAATGGCACAGTGGTATGGCGAACTATATCAGGGTTGGAAAGCTAAAATAGACCTTCGGTAAGTAATTGGCATTGTCTTTTTTGGTAATTATGCAGACGGGTTTCAAGCCCGTCTTTTTTTATTTTTGAAACAATTCAACATGAACTTTAGAAAAACCCTGGTTCAGATGCTGGTTTTGATGGCCTTGCTTTGGGCCGGACAGGCATCCGCACAAATTCATTTTTCGGAAAATTTCAATGGAAACACCCTTCCCGCCGGTTGGAACAATACCAACCTGGGTACCGGTGCCTGCCAGTGGATGATTCATGCCCCATTTACTTATCAGGGTGAAGCCATCACCATGGTGGGCAGCAATTATCTTTTTGTTAACAGTGACAGTGCGGGTTCCGCCACAGTAGCCAATGAAACCATCACAAGCCCGGTAGTCAATGTCCCATCGGGCGTGCCTGTTTTCCTAAGCTTATCGCATTATTACAAAGCCGGCGGCAGTCTTCGAAGGGATACCGGTTTTGTGGAGGTGTATGATGGAAATAATTGGATTACCCTCCAAAAGGTTTTTACAACAACCGGCACTGGTATTGAACCAGTTGTGCTCAAAGTAAACCTGCAAAACTATGTTAATCCAGCCCTGCGGTTCCGGTTCCGGTACAAAGGCAACTGGGCTTACTTCTGGGCCATCGACAATGTGGTGGTTTCAACCCCTGCACCCAATGATCTTGGTGTCATTGCTATCCCAGGGTCTGGAAATGCAT
>JBIPNA010000185.1:0-6824 GCA_044375665.1 Catalimonadaceae bacterium | reverse complement strand
ATAAAGTCTTGTCCCACCAAAGCGGTTCCTCCTTTTACGACAACCCTGGCGCCAACCAGATTGGCTGGTGCACTGTTAAGGGAAATTGGAATAATCAACGTTCCTGCACCTTCGTTGGCAGGAACAGCATTTTGTGAAAAACGGATGGTTGGATTTCCGGAGAGCAGTTGTAAGTCAATCCCGCCCCGGGGCATTATCTGGTATCCTGTTGTAAAGGGAGCGAAAGGATCTGATTGCCAGCCTAAACCTGTCAGGTTAAACAATCCGGTAGGGGGAGGTTCATTGTACAAGGCCAGACTACTGCTGACCCGCATTAAAAGCGTATCAGTTCCTTTGAAAATCCTGGCTGAAAAGCCATTAATTCCAACTCCGGTGGTCCATTCAGCAGGGTTTACCAATTGAAAACCCTGGACTTTAATCAAATCTGATTCAGTTCCTTCATTTACCTGGTTCACTACCGTTGGGGTTTTCAAAGGTCTGCCGGTCGCAAACCGACGCATGGAATCCACCAATACCATGGCCAGGCCATTTTGATGTCCGATCCGGCCAATAACAATGACCGAATCTCCTTCATTCAGGTTTGACACCAAAGGAATGGAAGACCTGATGCCAATTCCACTTGTCTGGTCCCGAAGGGTGAACAGAAAGCCATTTTGAAGCGCAAGAAGATTGCTTCCGTAAACGACACCACGAAGTTTGGCATACACCTGAAGGGAATCAGGAAGGCCACCTCCACCGGCTGAGTTGTTGCCCCGAACCGTACCAATCTGGTATGTCGGGATTAAATTTCCACCTCCATCATCGTCTGAAATGGTCAGGGTAAATAAGGAATCCGCTCCAATTAAAGTACCTGAAAAACCATTACCGGGTCGGATCACAAACGTGATGGATTCCGGAAGTTCTGGCACCAGATTATTAATAATGGTGACAGGAAAGGAATTTTCGGTTTGAAAGGGTCCAAAGTTCAAAACAGTTGGGCTTAGAAAGCTATAATCCTGCCCTGAAGTTGCGGAGGCACTTTTTACAAAAATCTGCACAGCAACTGGTGCTGATGAGGCAATATTCAGATTTACCGGAATTTGAATGCTTCCGCTTCCCTCTGCAACACTGCCGAAGCCATTGGGGAACCTGGCCTGCAAAAGGCTTCCCTGGGCATATATATCTGACAATCTCCTTGGCAATAGCTGATATCCTGAATTTCTGGGAACCGATGGGTCAAATTGCCCTCCCAGGCCGATGATATCTAAAATTCCGGTTGGGGCTGGCTGATTGAACCAGGGACAGTCGTTGTCAATCCGGATATCCAGCGTGTCGGTTCCCTTAAAGGCTTGAACCGTAAAGCCTGAACCGGCACCCGGAGTCCATTGGGAAGGGTTCACCCATTGCCATCCTTCGAGTTTAACCAGTTTTGATTCTGTACTTTCGTTGAGCGTGGTGACCACTACAGGTGCAACCAAAGGTCTATTTCTGGATATCAGCTTAACAGAATCTAAAGTCATCTGGCTCAAACCATTAAATGCATTGATGATGCCAATGGCCCGGATGGAATCTCCTTCCTGAAGTCCTAAGCCAAAATCGGAATTGTCCTTAAACAAACCAATCCAACCACTTGCATCGCGGAGAGAAAAAGTCAGACCGTTTGAGCTGGCCCGGAAATTATTGCCATACACGACCCCCCTGATTTTACACCGCACATTGACGGAATCGGCTGAACCTCCCTCAAAACTGTTGTTGCCTCTCAATAGACCGATTGGATAAGTAGGCCCGCCGCTTTGGCCAAAAGCGAAGATTGAAGACAAGCAGATGAGCAGAAGTAAGATATGTTTCATGTTATCACAGATAATTTCCAAAGGTAGAGGTCGGGAAGGCCATGATATGTTATCAAATTGTTAAGTGATTTTTGTGATTAATTCTTGTCTTAGCTGGCCATCAAATTTTCTATCACATTGGAAAACAATATTTTAACTGAGCACCTAAAACCGAAAAGACATGAGTTCTTTGTTAATGCAAGGATAATCTCAACACCAAATTTGCTACATAAGGCGACTTTACTTTTGCACCCGGAAAAGCACGAATTGTGCATGTTCTACAACCAATAAATTTTTTATGAAAAAACTTTACACGTTCATCAGGAATCAGGTGGAAAGGAAAAATGGCCTCACGAAGGCTTTTGCCTCCTTGACCATGCTTGTGCTGCTTGGCACCCAGGTGCTGGCGCAAACACCCTACCCCATGCAGGATGGGAACTACTCTGAAGACTTTGCCAACATTCTTAACTGGACCAATTTATATGCATCAAGTGGTGCTGAAGTTGTTCCAAATCACTCCCATTGGGGAGTTGCAGCAGCACCTTTGACAGTTTCTACCGGAGGGCCACTCATTACCAATAATACTGTATTTACCACCTCCGGTACCTCAGGAGGTATACAAAGAGGCGGGCAGTTTGGAAATCCTGCTGGAACCTTGGTTCTTTTACAGACTGGAGGTACAGATGGTACAAACGCTGGAGCCACCGATTTATATCTGGACTTTAGAAACCGTGTTGCGGGAAACATTACTTTCAACTGGCAAACTGTTTTCAACAGTACAGGGAATAGAAATCTTACGCTCCGAGTGTTTGGTTTGAATAACGCTGGGACCCAATTTGACCAAATTGGAACAGATATTCAAATTACCAACAACGTTGCCGGTTCAGGTACATTTGGTCCAGTTGCTCTTCCTTCACATTTTAATTACAAGGCTAATACCCGCATCAGGTTTTATGTAATTAACCAAACAGGTGGATCAAGCGGCAGCAGACCAAAAATTGCTATTGACAACCTATCCATTACTTCTACACCTTGTACAGCTACCAAATTGGTGGTTACATCTGTTAATGCCGGAAATTGTCCGGTAGTTGGGGTTCCTTTTAGTACAGTAGTTCAGTCTCAGTCTGCCGACAACAATGCCTGTGCAGTTACAGCCAACACCAATCTTTCGCTTTCTGTAAATACTGGTTCAGGATCTTTGTCTGGAACCACAACCGGTTCATTAACTGCAGCTACTTTTCAGAATACCTTTACTTTCACTGGCCTGACCTACGATGCCGCTGAAACCGGTGTTTCCTTAAATATTGCCAGAACTTCTGGTGATGCATTAACAGCTGGGAATTCTTCCCCATTTGAAGTCATTGCAACTACTGCTGCTGAACCAACCATTCAGGGATCCATATCTCCTGCACCGGCTGCTTTTAATTCTGTTGCATTGACATTGACCCCCGGGAATGGTCTAAACAGAGTGGTGGTTGCCAAGGCCGGATCTGCAGTCACAACTGCCCCTGCCGATGGAGTTCCTTACACGGCCAATGCTTTCTTTGGAAGCGGTTCAACAACCACAACTGGTGAGTTTGTTGTGTACAATGGAAATGGTTCCAACGTAACTGTAACCGGTCTTAGCCAGGGCACAACATATCATTTTGCTGTTTTTGAATTCAATGGAACAGGTTGTGCCTTAAATTATCTTCCTTCTTTATCAGGTGCTTCAAGTGCAACTACGCCTGTTCAAAGTCTGGTTGCCGGCGATATCTCTTTTCTTCAAACAAGGGGTGATTCTCCAGACGGATTTTCTTTTGTGGCTTTAACCGATATTGCTGGTGGAACACGCATTCGCTTTACAGATGCTTCCTGGATTGGAGATGCAACCAACGGACCAACAGGTGACAAGTTTTTGACATCTGAAAATGCGCATTACATGTGGACATCACCTATCTCTACCAGTGGAATCACAGCTGGTACTGTGGTAAATTTACAAGGAAGTTCTGCATCGGTCGGAACCCTGACGGATACCCTCGGTGGCGGTGGCCCAACCATTACCGGAATTAGCGACAACGGAGATCAGGTTTTCGCCTATACCGGTGCAAGAACGCGTCCGCAGGTTAACTTAATTGCTGGAATTACTACAGCACCATTCATCACTGTCGGAGTTGCTTCGGCAGGGAATAGTTACAGACCTGGGGCTTTAACCGGAAATCTTGCCATAGAATTGACAAGTGCAGTTGATGACAACGGGTACATGAGTGTCCCTTCCGTTTGTGGAACGCCTGCTACTTTAAGATCTATTTTTGCCGATCAAAACAACTGGTTCAGATATGAAACCGTGGTTCCGACGGTCCAGGATTTTCAACCTACCACTTATTGGAGCATCAATATTGTGGGTGCTCTTGCCGCTGAACCAACTACTTCTGCAACAGTTGCAGCCGTTAGTCCTCAGTCTTCTTCGATTACCTTAAACCTAGGTTCCGGAGATGGAACAGGTCGCCTTGTGGTGGCAAAGTTGACATCCAATGCAACAAATTCAGTACCGACTGATGGAGTAATTTATACTTCAAATCTTGCTTATGGTACTTCAGGTACTGAACTTGGTGCCGGTTCTGGAAACTTTGTGGTTTACTCAGGAACAAACCCTGTGGTGGCTGTAACCTCTTTAAGCCCCTTAACCTCTTACACATTTACGGTATATGAGTACAACAATGTACCTTGTGTAAACTACAAAACTTCTGCTCCTGGTGTATCAAGCAACACGACAGATGTAATCCGGTATTATTCCAAATCTGCGCAGAAAACAAATCTGGAGAATCTATCAGCATGGAGTGTTACTCCCAACGAAGCAGGGGCCGCTCCGGCTGATTTCACAACTCCTGGTGTGTTTTTTGTAGTTGATGACAACGGATCCACCATCGGAGCTCCATGGAGTGTAGGAGGTGCATCTACCCGGATATTCGTAAATCCAGGGGCTTCCTTAACTATTCCTGCAGCCAATGTCTTGACAACCGCAGGTGGTTCCGGAATCAATGTCCGTAGCAATGCCACCCTGACATTGGAAAACGCAGCACTTCCAACTTTGTCTTCTATTGACTCTACAGGTTCGACGGTTAATTTTAACATGTTCGGAACAGTAACCATTCCTGCATTCAGCTATTATAATCTGGGCCTCCGCAACGGAGTCAAAGCTTTCCCTGTAGGCTCCGGAGTAAATGGTCAGGAGCGACTTGACAACACCATCCGTGTAAAAGGAAATCTGATTGTAGATGGAACTACCCTTGATCCTGCAGGTGCTCCTTTCTCTTTCTTGTCTGTTCATGGAAATGTAACTTCTTTAAACTCTTCTATTTGGGGAAGCCTTTCCGATGGACTTACCCTTACTTTCCGTGGAATTACCAACCAGACCTTCTCTAAAGTCGGTGGTGGACCAAACATCACCCTTTTCAAAATTGCTGCCAACAAGGTTCAGGGCAACCTGACTTTCGCTGCCGGAAACGATATCGCCGTGAATCAGGATTTTGAATTTGCCATGTCAAACTCAACCAAGTTTTTCGACGGTGGAAATACCTTTGATGTGGGTGATGACCTTCGTTTGGATGGAGCTGCTTCAAATTATGTATTGACGGGTACTTTCAATATGACAGGTACTACGCTGGGAGAACAGCATAACATTGAAAATTCAGCCAACAACGCAACTTCAGCTCAACTGAATAACCTGATTGTTTCCACTCCAAACGCAACAGACCAGGTTCGTTTTAATCCTAGTTCTGGTACCTCAACCATTACTGTAAAAGGAAACATCAACATTTCTACAGCCAACGCGGTTTTACGTCCTTATGATAACATCGTTGCCATCGGTGGAAATTTTGTAAACAACAGTTCTTCTGCTGGTTCATTTTTGCACGGTGCTTCTACGCTCGCCTTTAATGGTTCTGCAGCTCAGACCATTCAGACCACAGTTCCTTTGGAAACCTACCATTCTCTCCGGATTGACAACAATACAGGTGGAGTAACTTTCATCAACCCTTTTGAAATGACAGGTAATCTGACCAACAATGGTGTTGTTGGTTTCTCAGGAAATGCTGTTACTTTCTCAGGTACAGTTGCTCAAAATCTGGGTGGAAGCAAACGCACCACTTTTGGAGATCTGAATCTTAACAACAGTGCAGGTGGATCAGTAGTATCTGCCACAGGAAAAGTATCCGTAACCGGAACGGTTAATTTTGGAGCGAATGCTGATTTGACCATCACACCAGGAGGAGATTTCCGTCTGGTATCCAATGGTACAGGAACTGCCCGGATTGCCCAAACCGCTCCCGGAACTGTTATCACCGGAAACATTACTGCTGAGCGTTTTATCGCCAACAGCGGATGGCATTTTACAGGAACTGCACTTGCTGGTCAGACCATTACAGATTGGAACGATGATTTGCAGACAACTGGACCAATGCCTGGTGTTGAAGTGTACAACCCAGGTTCAAATACATCTATGATTTTTGAATACGATCAGTCTTCAAGCCTGACCGATGGTTTGGCTCAGTTAAATGGATGGTTGGTCCCTACGTCTTCCAACATTGTTCAAAACCGTGGATATCGTGTCTGGACTCCTGCCAACTCTACTTTAGATAACTCCGGCTCTTATGCAGTAGGAACCAAAACATTGACACTGGCTTCTACTGGCTCTAACTCGTATGCTGGTTATAACCTCCTGGTTAATCCACATCTGTCTGCTGTTGATCGTGCTGCTTTTACACTTGGTGGTGGTGTTCAAAACACAGTCATCATCTGGAATCAGGGATCAGGCTACCAGTATGTTGGACCGACTGCAATGTCAGGAGCTACTTTGAACAACGGCTTGAATCCAATTGCAAGTGGTCAGGGTTTCTTCATGTATACCACAACCAATGGTGCTACAGTAGATATTCCAGAGTCGGCCAAAATAGCAGGTGGAACTTTCTTCAGAACAAATTCTGCTCAGAATGCTCCTGAAATTCAGTTGAGGAATTCTGCCGGAAAGATGGATGC
>JBIPNA010000007.1:0-24701 GCA_044375665.1 Catalimonadaceae bacterium | reverse complement strand
GCCCACTTGCTATCGTCCATGGCCAGGAGCCGGTCCCGGATCAAGCCGATGTGGTGACTTTCGAAAAATTTAGAATTGGTCATGATAAACATGTCCACTTTTTGCGCTTCCATGGGGGTTTGAGGTATTTTTGAAATGAGATGTGGGCCGCAGAACGGAGTCCATAGCGTTTGGTTTCCTTCAGGGCCGAAGTTTCAACATTACAAAGAAATTGCGAAAACGGCATGGCCTGTGGCGGACAACCCTTCAATGCGCTTTTGGTTCGGTGGCTTCGGCACCAAAAACGGGCCGGATCCGGAACAAGCCAGCCCGACATTTCGGTTGGGCTCCCGGTGCCGGGGAACTGGAAAAGGGGTGCAGGGTGGTTTGGGCAAAGCCTGCGGCCCGGGCTATCCGGGGCTCCGCTTTCGCTTCGGCCTTCCTTGCGTCAGGCTTCCCCCTTCTATCCCTTTTGCGGGGGGGCACCTGGCATCGACAGACGTTATGGCCTCTTTGATCCTACAATGCATGATCTCAACCCCAGGCGCCGGAGAAATCTCCGTAAAATTCAAACTTAGTGTCTGCTTACCGGATCCAAAGATCCTCGGTATCAACTGGGCTTATTGAGAATACTCTACCTGCAAGTGGAAAGTGAAACGGTGTTCACTGCAAGAAGGAAGGAACAAAACCTCGATTGAATACCATCGTCCCTTTCAGAAATTTCCATTTTCCTGTTTTTTGAACTTTTCATCCATAAACCTCTGAATCGCAGTATTGATTTGGGTTTTGGTGGCAGACCAATCCATGGGAATAAGCATTTTTGGATGAGGCTTTTTGTCAGCAAGTTCGGCACTTTGCAAGGCCTCAAGGACCATTCGTTCGGGAAAGGCAAAACCGGGTTTATGCTTTTGGAAGTGTCCAATAAGTTCCATCAATCCGATCTTTTCCAATAAAAACAACAGGTCAACAAAATCTTTCTTTTCAAAACGTGTCCATTCAGGCGGACCAGTCAGGATATCCAATTTCATGACCGCAATCTCTTTTGGATCTGCCATTCGAATGCCTTCAATATTTTGGGCGGAAAACTGAAATGAACTTGTCCAATCAAGGATGTCAACTTTAACATCGGCAACAGACAGGGAAATTCCTTTTCCTAAAGGGGAGTGGATGTAATGAAGAATCTGTGCTTCAGACCCGAATTCGGAAAACAGGGCCATTTCTATGGCGGTGTAGTCGGAAGGGATATCGGAAAACAAATCAATATCAATGGATATTCGATGGCCAATTTGCAAGGCAAGCGCAGTGCCACCCACCAGCCGATGGTTACCCAACTCATCCCTGTCCATGAGACGGCTCAGAATCTGGAAAAGCGCTCCTGAAACGGCTTCTTTTCTAAGCATTTGAAATCGCTAAACGATAAACCAAAAATGGCCTTGGCCAGCAAAATGGTGTGGTTTGGCAGGTAGGAGGGTTCCTGAACCAAAAGGGACCGGACTCTTGCCCGCCCATAAAAATGCACGACAGACAAGACTTCATCAAGCGAGCCTTTATCGAAAACCCGCAAAATCACCCAATCCGCAGAATCTTCAAACGAAAGGATTTCGGGATCGATATCCCAAAAAGTGCGATTGGATATTTTTGGTGCAGGAGGCAAGGTTTCGTCAAATGAAAGCAAATCTAAGACATACGCATGTCTTCAGCCATCTGATTTTTCCAGGCTTCCCTGTTCTGGGTATGAATATCCTGCGCTTCCCTAAAGTGTATCACAGGCCGAAACAAAATACTGAAAACGAATTGGAAAATCCGGAGCACAGGACCAGAACTCCCGCCCGAATACCGAAATGATGGGTTTGAATCCCAGTCCAGATAATTGATATTCAGAGCTTTCTGCCTTGCAGCAAATCGCCTGAACTACCCCTCCGCCGATTCCCACCAGGTGCGGAAAAGGGCGGCTTTCTCCCGGCTAACAAATACTTCTTCTTCGGGTTGGGGACGCAGATCGAGTTTCAGTTTCCCGTTGAGGTGGTGGTGGGCTTTGACCAACGCTGTGGCAGAAGCCAGAAACTGGCGGTTGAGCCGGAAAAACAGCGCCGGATCGAGCATGGCCTCCAGTTCATCCAGCCGAAAATCCACCAGATGCTGCCGGCCCTCGGTTGTGCTCAGGCAAACCCAGTCGTTTTTGGTAAAAAAATAGGCGATTTCGGCGACGGAAATGGGAATCAACTGATCGGCCTGGCGCACCAAAAACCGCTCCCGGTACCGGGTACTCCGCTGTCCCGGATCCACCTGGGCCATGAGCGCTGAAATCTGCTCCTGAAACTGTGTCCAGGCGGCCGGTGCCGTGGCCCGCTGTTTCTGAAATTTGCCCAGGGCAAGTTCCAGTTCTTCGGGTTTGATGGGTTTGAGCAAATAATCGATGCTCTGGATTTTAAAAGCCCGGAGGGCATACTCGTCGTAGGACGTGGTGAAAATGACCGGACAAGGTGGTTCTATCCTGTCGAAGATCTGAAACGAAATGCCGTCGCCCAGCTGAATGTCGGAAAAGATCAGGTCGGGAGCCGGGTGGGCAGGGAACCATTCCAGGGCCTGCCGGACACTTTCCAGGATGGCAATGACCTGAATGCCATGACTGGTTTTTTGAAGCATTTTTTCGAGCCGGCTGGCTGCCAGCGGCTCGTCTTCAATCAATACACAACGCAGGGTCGGCATCCGGATCAGGCGTATAGAAGAGGTAAAGCAACTTCAAACCGGTCGGTGCCACGAAGAATTTTGACCGGGTCGGGATGGAGGAGCCGGTAGCGCTCGAGAATGTTTTGAAGACCAACCCGGGTGGAGTTTTCCAGGTGCACTTTCCGCCGGATGGGATTCCCTACCCAGAGGTAGCCATCGGCCACCCAGATATCGATTTTAAGCGGCATTTCGCGGGTGATGGCATTGTGCTTCAACGCGTTTTCGACCAACAACTGCACACTCAAAGGGGCTACGGCGGTATCGAGCAGGCTTTCCGGGATCCGTTCTTCTACCTCCAGACCTGTTTGAAACCGGACCCTTGCCAGGTACAGAAAGGCATGCACAAACTGCATCTCTTCCCGCAACGTCACCAGATCCCGGTCGCGGTTGATCAGAACATAGCGGTACACATCCGACAACCGGGACAAATATTCCTGGGCCGGTGGGTTTTCGTCGATGAGGGAGGACAGGGCATTGAGGCTGTTGAACAGAAAATGGGGATCCAGCTGGTTCCGAAGGGCATCGAGCTGGCTCACCAGCTGGGCTTTGGAAATGGCTTCGGCTTCCATGACTTTGGTTTTCCAGGAATGAAAAAAGTAAACGGTTTCGTAGAGCAGGAGGACAAGTGTGGTGGGAATGAGGCCTTTGAAATAACCATTGATCATCTGGTCGGGTCCGCAGGGCGTAAATTGGATGAAGGCAATGAAATTTTCAATCACCAGGGTCACCACGGCACCGTACACCAGAACGGCCAGAATGAGGTAACCGATCCGCCTGCCGGTTTGGGTGTAGTGCGGAAAGCGTTCCTGGAGTTTTTTCCAGATGACCCGAAGCCCTTCCCAGTAACTGATGGTAAAGAGCATGGAAATGAGGTAGCCCTGCAATCCCGTGCTGGAAATAAGGATGTTGGCTTCTTTGTGCATCTGCAGATGCATGAAGAACGCCACCACCGGGATGCCTAAAACCCGGGCCCAGATGTCGTTGGTGCGAAAGGGCCTGGACGTGGGAAGGGCCTGAACCGTTTGTCCTTTGTCGATTTCCATCGCTGCAATTTAGAAGGTAAACCGGAAAAAAGGCACCGGAAAAAATCCCTGCTGGTACTGGGTTACAATGGAATTGGTCCGGCGGTTGTACTGCTGGTTGAATACATTCTGGTGGCCGCTTACATTCTGCAGGTCGATCCCAAACTCCATCGTGCTTGTGGAATATTCCCTCCGGTAGGCAATTTTGACATCGGTGCGGAAATAGGGATCCTGTTTTTCGGAGAAGGCCCGGTTTTCGAGAAACACAGCCTGCTCAGTTTCCCGTGATGCCTGCAGATCGATGGGCGTAAGGTAGCGCCCTCCAATGGTAGAGACTTTCAGATTAAAAGCCAGCACATTTTGTTTGGATTTGCCCAGTTTCCACTCTTTTCCGACCAGGACATTGGCCACAAAACGGGTATTGAAGGCGGTGTTGCGCCACACCTTATCCGATCCCTGGTAGCGGCTGTCGAAAAAGGAACCGGTGAGCAAATAATAAAACCCTTTGGTAAAGGTCCGCTCCAGGGTGATTTCGATGCCGTAGTTTTCGCCTTTTCCTGCGTTGACCAGGGAGTCTTCGCCGTCGGGTGCAAAGCTGTTGCCGGAGTTGACCGCCGAATAGGAGCTGGGCCGGTTGGAGGCCGTGATGGGTGCATCGCTGATGTTCTGATAATACACTTCCGCTTTCAGACTGGTGTTGTCGGTAAGCTGCCTTTCGGTGCCCAACACCAGGTGCTGGCTTCGGGTAAAACCGAGGTCCTTGTTGGTGAGGATGGTTCCCTGACCGGTATGGGTTTCTACCGCATAGGTATAGGCCGATTGCATCTGGTGGTGCAGGCCATAGCCAAAACTGACCGATTGGTTTTCGGTCAGGCTATACCGAAGTCCGATCCGGGGCTCGAGGGCAAAGGCATTGCCCTGGTTGGTGTATTGTGCCCTCAGGCCGGGCGTCAGGCTGAGGCGGGTATTGATCCGGTGTTTCCACTGCACATAACCCTGACCAAGATACCAGCTGCCATCGCGGTCGACCCGGATGATTTCCTGCACCCCACGGTACACGTCTTTGTTGAACAGGTTGTAGGTGTAGAAATCGTTGTAAAAGCCGGCATTGATGGTGTTGCGGGCATTGATTTTGAGGGAATACTGTCCGTTGAGGGAGTATTTCTGGGTGCGGAACCGGGCTTTGCCGGCCAGAAAGGCCTGTCTTGTTTCGGTACTGATGGAATCGCCTTCGAAGTTTTCGCTGGTCGCAGCATAACCAGTGACCAGTTTGAGGTTGGATTTGGCCCCGGTTTGAATGTCGAGGGCAATGCCTCCGATGCCCGTCCCGTAATTGACCCGGGTATTCTCGTTTTCCGATCCATACAGGTTTTTGCCGGTAGTGTCTTCTTTGTTGCCTTCAAAGTTTACATCGCTGATCCCGCCCATTCCAAAGGCTGAAAGCGTCACTTTTTTGCTCAGGGGAAGGTTTACCTTGAAATTGAGGTCCTGGTAATTGGGTACAGCGTTGCCGGTGCCAAACTGGATGCCCAGTTGTTGAAACACCCCAAGGGTCGAATACCGGTAGTTGAACAGATAGGAGCCTTTTTTGGGATCGGTTTTGGAGAACGGACCTTCGGCCCCAAGTTCAAATCCATTGAAGCCAATCTGCCCTACATACTCTCTTTTTTCATCGTTTCCGTTGCGGAGACGCAGGTCGAATACGCCGGCGAGTCCGTTGCCATACTGGGCGGGGAAGGCGGAGGTCAGGAAGTCGGATTTGGCCAGATTGTTGTTGTTGATGATGCTGACCGGTCCGCCGGTGCTGGTGAGGGAACCGAAGTGGTTGGGGTTGGGAATGTTGAGTCCTTCGAGTTGCCAGAGCATACCGGAAGGGGAGTTTCCGCGGACCACGATGTCGTTGCGGCTGTCGTTTCCGGAAATGACGCCGGCAAAGTTGGCCGCCATTCTTGCAGGATCACCCAGGGCGCCGGCGTAGCGTTTGGTATCGTCTACATTGAAAGATTTGCCGGACAGGAACACCATTTCGTTGTTGGTGACCTGTTTGTTGTCCGATCGTTTGGCGGTGACCACGGCCTCGTTCAGTTGCTGTACCGATTCGGTGAGGAGGATTTCGAGCACAACTTCTTTCCCGGCCGTCACAATGGTATTGGCCAGGATACGGCTTTCATAGCCAATGGCTTTGATCTGAAATGTT
The DNA here is from genome assembly GCA_044375665.1 of Catalimonadaceae bacterium. Classification (GTDB taxonomy): domain Bacteria; phylum Bacteroidota; class Bacteroidia; order Cytophagales; family Flexibacteraceae; genus CAMDMI01. The sequence goes on along the minus strand of JBIPNA010000007.1, from coordinate 18,773 downwards.
TGTCGCCCTAAAGGCACCTGGGTGATTTTGAAAACGCCGTCTATGTCGGCAGTGGCACCCATGAGCGGGGCATCCGGACGTACGAGGACAACAGAAGCCCCAATGACCGGCGATCGGCTGGCTTCATCAAGGATACGACCCCGGACGGTTTGGGTGCCCTGACCCATCAATGAAAGAGAAGTGGTACTGAGGAGGAGTAATGCAAGAATGGATCTGAAGAAATGCATGTGTTGAAACAGTTTTTGATGCTGCAAAACAAAGGAGCGGCTCATTCTTCCTGTCGTCCTTCGGGCCGAACAAAACCGGGCGGAAGGTGAACCGTAGGTTTGCACAGGTGAGCCGAAAATGAAGACGAGGGGAGAAAACAGAAAACGGCAATTCAGGACCCCACGGGTTTCCACCCGAAATCAACTGGACATAGAAACCTGACCGAATTTAAACCCGGATTCGAATGCAAGCATTTTTTTGCATTTGAATCCGGGAATAAGGCTAACCCTTCAAGCCAAAGCTGCTATTGAGCATCGGGACCTGGCAAAAACCGGAATGGAATTCCACATTGGAAAACTGGAATGGCTGTCGGCCAGACGGTCGATATGTAATGTGGAGTCCCGTACCAACAGGCCAAAGCCCTACTGCTGCACCATCCACTTCTTGACCAGAGGCGCCATGCCTAAGGCCTCAAGGCTGTAAAAATACAAGCCCGATGGCCATTGAGACCGGTCAGGATGAAGTACCTGGGTTTGGTCGCCGAAAATCTCTTTTTGGTACACCAACTTACCATCTACTGACCGGACTAAAAACATTCCCCTGGATTGGCCTTTCGGGAGCCGGAGTTCTACTTCTCCTCCGTTGGTTCCTGGATTTGGAAAAACATCGCCCAAATAGGCCATGGTGTTGGGTTTTTCATCGGCTTCATTGTCCCCATCAACCGATTCTCGGCATGGGTTTACAAAAATCCGGTGACAATTGGTGACATAAGGGGTTTCACAACTTGGGTTGAGGGCCGGACTGATCCGAAGAATATAGGTGCGTCCGTTAGGCCCTGATGTTGTAGGGTCGTGGAACTGGCCCGTCATAACATTAGCCGCAAATGGTCCTGCAGTGGGAAGGGATGTCCAGTTGGAAGCAACAAATTCGGAAGTGGAAGGACAGGCTGCATTCGGATTTTCAACATAATACCAGTTGAGCCAGTAATAATCGGATCCGACGGGAGCAGATGAGAAAACGATGGGGGCTGGATTGAAAGAGGCACAGCCTGTTTGCTGACTGGAAATGACCCCGGTTACGGTATTGCTCACCCGAATTTGCAACCCATTGGTCCAGAGCGAATAAATGCCATTGGTTACCCGGCAGGCATAGCCTCTCGAATTGGTTAAACCAGCAGGTGGATCATAGGTTAAATCGGTTGCACCCGGTATCAAAGTCCAGTTGGTGAGGGGTGCTTCCATATCCAGACCGCTGTTTAAAACAGAAAGTCCGTCCTGATAATACCATTGGAAGGTGGATCCAAAACTTGGGAGCAAGGAAAAGGTAAATGGCAATGGGTCGGCCGGACTGCAATACAGGTTTTGGCTGGTCGTAATGGTTCCGTTTAAAATGGGGTATACCATGGCATGCTTCACACCTTTTGCCCATTTATTGCCCAAACAGGATAGGGAATTGGAAGGGGAAACAAAACAGGCATAGCTCCTCGCTGTTGTAAGCCCTCCAGGCGGATCGTAGGTGGAGGAAGAAGCCCCGGAAATGAGGGTCCAACCGGAAGTACTTGACCCGATCGGAGCAGATACAATCCCGTTTTTAAAATACCACTGGTAGGAAAATGTCATGCCCGTGGGCCCGGAAGGACTGGTCGAAAAGCTGACTGGAATAGGGTCGCCTGTGATAAGAAAAGGCTGGTAAGTGGTGCCAATGTCTCCGTTGTGGTACACCCTGATTTGCCGGGCGCCCGTGGCCCAGTTCCGGATGGCATTTGGACCTGTAACAAAACAGGCATAGGTCCGGGACCGTTCAAGGCCGGCAGGGGGATTGTAGGAACTGCTGGTGGCACCTGAAATAATGGTCCACCCATTTGGATTGGAGCCTGTTGGAGCTGCTACGATGCCTTCTTTATAAAACCAATTGTAGGTAAAAGTGGGAGCACCTGAAGGCAAAACGGAAAAGGTAATGAGTGTTGGATCCGCTGGCCCACAAAGATTTTGGTTGGCTGAAGTAAGGGTTCCAAAGTTGAGAAAGCCATAGGCGGTTTGAAAAGCAAAAAAGAGGTAAAACAGGAAAAAGCCTGTCACTCTGCATGCCAGGTTGGATTTCATAAGATTTATCATGGTTAACAGATGGAATGGAAAATAGGGGCCCGATATTGAGGAAAATCATGCAGATTATAAAATTATTTTGGTTTTCGAAGGCAGATTGAAAGCTGGTTCCGGGCGTATTGCCTCTTTAAATTCAAATTCGGAATCTAGGTGGAAGAAGAGGAATGCCCGCGGCCCCGATTGAAGCGAATACCCCACAGGGACGACGCAAGGAGGACCGAGGAGTAGAAGCGAAAAGCGGGAAATGCCGCCCAAATACCATTCACCATCGCCCGGAAACCCTATATTCCGGGTATTTCCGGTGAACCTTCGGGCTTTTTTTGCGGAGAGGACCACAAGTGCTGTAGCCCAAGTGCTGCGAATGGCATGCCAAAAAACTTGATGAGGGTGAGGTAGCGCAACTGGGGAAAAAAGACGAGCACGATGAGTGTGTACACGCCCAGTAACAGCAGGATTTCGGGGAAATGGCGCCGGTTTTGGGCCTTTCGGATCCCGTTCAGGCCGGCCAGCAGCGTGATGAACCAGGGCATCCAGTACAAGGGCGACCGGCTTCGGGGGTCTTCCCAGTCCAGCAGCCAGAACCGGGCTGCTTTTTCGGGCAAACGGGCCAGCCAGCGCCCTGGTTCAGACCGGATCCAATCTAAGGCTTTGGTAAGGGCAAAACGATCGAAGTTCGCCTCATAGGTGCCCGGATCTTTGCGGAAGGCCAGAACCTCCGGATCGAACTGGGGCGGCCAGTCGCCAATGGCCCCGGGATTATTCCCGCGGTAAAAATTCAATCCCATGCTGGCTGACAGAATGGGCTTTCCAAAGGTGAGGGTGTTTCGGACAAGCCAGGGTGAAATTAAAAGGACCATAGGCAAGACCACCAGGGCGGGGGCCAGAAATTGTCTTCGGGTACATTGCCAAAGGGCATAAGCGCCAAAGAACAACAGGGCTTCGGAGCGCAAAAGGACAAGGATTCCGGCCAGCAAACCCTGAAGGAGGAACTTGCTTTTCCGCGATTCGCCCAGGTTGAGCACAAAAAATGCAGAAAAGAAGAAATGGAAAAATACGGTGGGACCGATGCTGCAGGGGGCAAAAATCAGATCGGGTGTGAACGTCTGGAAGAGGAGTCCGGCCATGGCCACCCTGGGTCCGGCTTGCGCCAGGGCATACCGGTAAAAGAGGCCCATGGCACCGGCCGAAATGCCCATCTGCACCGCAAAAAGGAGGAGGTTCCGGAGCGCCAGGTCCTGGATGAGCAGAAAAGGATAGAGGAAAAAAACATACCCCGGGGGCATGAGGGCCGAGGGATACCAGGCATCGGGCAGAAACCGGAGTTCTTCGTCTACAAACGAGAAACTGTAACCCTTTCCTTCGGCCAGAAGACGGGCAATCTGTCCATATTCCCAGTATTCGTCGGTCAGCCACTGTCCGGAGGCAAACAGAAAGGCAAACCGGATGACCACACCGGCGACCAGTACCTGTTTCCAGCGCACCGGGTTTTCCGAAAACCGGCTCCAGGCCAACTGAAGGTGTTGTTTCATCCGGGTTCAATGTCCAGGACCAGTTCCATCGGGCAATGGTCGCTGTGCCGGGCTTCGGGTAAAATGGCTGCCGACCGGAGGTGGCTTTGCAGGGGATGGCTGGCCAGGATGTAATCGATCCGCCAGCCCATATTCCTTTCCCGGATGGAGGGAAAGCGCTGGCTCCACCAGGTGTATTGGTGGGGAGTGTCGGGATAGAAATGCCGGAAACCATCGATGAGGGCGCCTTCGTCGAGCAACCGGGTCATCCAGGCCCGCTCTTCGGGTAAAAAGCCGGAAGAATTGGCATTCGACTTTGGGTTGTGGATGTCGATGGGGTGGTTGCAGATGTTGTAATCGCCGCAGAACAGCACTTTGGGATGGGTTTTCTGGACCAACTTTTGGTATTCAAAGAAGAACTCCATCCACTCGTATTTGACCGATTGCCGGAGGTCTCCACTGGTTCCGGAGGGAGCATAGAGGCTTTGGACCGCAAAGGTTCCAAAATCGAGCAGAATGTGCCGGCCTTCGTTGTCGAACAGATCGTGTCCGGCGCCATAGACCACATTTTTGGGTGCATGGCGACTGAAAATGGCCACACCGCTGTAGCCCTTTTTTTCGGCAGGGAACCAATAGCCCTGGTAACCGAGATCTGCAAACGGACCAAAATCGAGGTCTTTTTCCGAGGCTTTGGTTTCCTGGATGCAGACCATGTCGGCCTGATTCTGCCGTAGAAATTCCACCAGGCCTTTTTTGGTCGCAGCCCGGATCCCGTTGAGGTTGTAGGTGAGGATTTTCATGGCGGCAAGGTAGGAAGGCAAGCCGATTCTATGGGCATTCGGCCTGGCTTTTGATGCAACAGCCCACCGGGTCTTTTGGCCTGATTTATATCAGTTTTCCGACCCGGTCCCATCATGCCATACCCCTGCCGCGGAAAAGACTTTTGCGGGTGATTCTCATTTTTGGTCTTCCGGACCGCTTTGTATGGCTGCTAAACCAACCCCTGCTAATTTTCGCGATACTTTAACCACCTCAAAATCGGATGGAGGCCGGGCCTGGCTTTATCCCGAGCTCGTGGAAGGCATCTGGTTTAAACGCAGGGCCTTTGTGGCCTATCTGCTTCTGGTGGGCCTTCTGGCCGGACCTTTTCTGGAGTGGAACGACCACCCCATTTTCCTGTTCGACATCCCGAACCGGACCTTCATCGTTTTTGGCATCAGTTTCAGTCCACAGGACAACATCCTGTTTGTACTCGCCCTCCTGACCTTTTTCGTTTTCATCTTCGCATTTTCCAATGTCTTCGGGCGATTGTGGTGCGGTTGGGCCTGTCCGCAAACCATTTTCATGGAGTGGGTTTTCCGGCCTATCGAGCGCTTGATCGAGGGCAATTCCAGTGCCCGGAAACGTTTAGACGATGGCCCTGCTGATCCCGGTAAAATCGGTAAAAAAGCCCTCAAGTTCCTTATTTTCTTCACCATTTCCTTTGTGCTGGCCAATGTATTTCTGGCCTACATCATCGGGAAAAAAGCCCTTTTCGACATCATTACCAGCCCTCCTGCAGAACATTGGGCAGGACTTGGCATCCTCCTCATTTTTACCTTCGTCTTTTTCTTTGTGTTCACCCGGCTTCGGGAGATTGCCTGTGTCATCATCTGTCCTTACGGACGGTTGCAAGGCACCTTGCAGGACAAAAACACCCTGATGGTGGCCTACGATGTGGTCCGTGGGGAACCCCGGGGCCACCAGAAACCCGGGGTCGATTCGGGCCTCGGAGATTGTGTGGACTGCAACTGGTGTGTAAAGGTTTGTCCCACCGGCATCGACATCCGGAACGGAAACCAGATGGAGTGCATCCAGTGTACAGCCTGCATCGATGCCTGCGACCAGGTGATGGAGAAAATAGGCAAGCCCAAAAACCTGGTGGGTTACTTTTCAGAAAATGAAGTGGAGCGGAGAGGGCCGTTTGGAGTAAAGATTAAAGGAATTGCCTACTTCGGCGTTTGGGCCATTTTGATTTCGGTTTTGAGCTTTTCTTTGTATCAAAGGACACCGGTTGAATCAGTTATCCTCCGGACACCCGGCAATACCGGACTGATCAATACGCCAGGCTATGTGGCCAACCTGTACAATTTTGAGGTGGTCAACAAAACCTTTGAACCACAAACCATAGATTTTCATGTAAAGCAACCGGGCACCAAACTTGTCTGGGTGGGAAAGCCTGGTTTCCGTCTCGAGCCGCAAAAGGTGCAGAAAGGATCTTTTTTCATTGAGTTTCCGGGAAGTACCCAGGTATCCAGATCCGAAAAAATTGACATTGAAATCCGGACCAACGGCGAGGTAACAGATGTGGTAAAAACCCGGTTTTTCTTTCTTCCAAATCCTGAACAAAAGCAATGAAATTTCACTGGGGCTATAAAATTGTGCTAAGCTTTGTCTTGTTCGCAGGGTTTGTGTTCACGCTTGTTTTTAAAATGCTGACCAGCGGAAACGATCTTATTTCAGCACAGACCTACAAATCGGGAGCGCAGGTGAATGCTGAACTGAAGCAAATGGAAGCCTCCAAAGTGTTGGATGCCCATTTTCAGGTGGGTTCGGGACAGAAACCAGGTACCATTGAACTGCGGTTCGAAAAAGGCCTTGCCATCCGTCCCGAGGGTAGGTTTTCGCTGATCTGTCTCCATTCTGCTAAGGGAGATTTGTCAGGAACACTGGCGCTGGAAGCCCAGGGAGAAAACTGGCACCAAACCGTCCAGCCCCAAAACGTATCGCCCGGACTTTGGCTTTGCGAAATCCGGGGCCACCTGGGAGGAGAACCCTTCCTGTTGAAAAGGAACTTTCGCATTTCCAACGAATCAGCCCACTGATGCAGGAAGTCCTTTTTACAGCTGTGGTATTGGGTCTGGCAGGCAGTTTGCATTGCATCATGATGTGCGGACCCCTGGCCATGGCGCTGCCGCTGGGTCAGGAAACACCTGCCCGGAAGCGGATTCTGCGGTTCTTGTTTCTGGGCGGCCGCTGGATGGTGTACGGTTTGCTTGGGGCCATGGTGGGCATGCTGGGCCAGGGCATTTCCTGGCTGGGCGGCCAGAAATTGCTCTTGATGCTGGTCGTGCTGGTATTGTTTGTGGTGGTATCGGCCTGGAATCTGGATTGGGCCAGAAAACTACGAACCGTTTTGCAGCGGCAAGGCATGGAATTGCGCCGGGAACAGCCGTTTATGGCCTTCTTTCTCCTGGGCATGGGCAATGGGTTTTTACCTTGCGGCCTGGTGTACGGAGTGCTAAGCCAGGCAGCCCTCACCGATTCTGCCTTGGAAGGCGCCGCATTGATGGTGGTTTTTGGCGTAGTCAGCAGCTGGTGGCATGGCGTTTTGCTCCTCGGAGCCCGGGTGCCTGTCCCGCGGATACCCATTCTCCAGATACTGGCCAGTCCCCGCGGAAGCCTGGCGCTCGTCACCGTATTCCTGGTATTCAGGCTGGTCTACAGCCCGACCCGGTTGCCGGAGCCTCCTGCGGCTCTTGGCGCACAAACGGAGCATTCCTGCGGCCCCAACCGCTAACCGAACCGGGTTTATTTTTCAAATCCTGAACCATATACGGCACCCGAAACCGAATCGACCCGGGCTCCGGTGACATCGGCCCAGACATTGGTTTCGCCCAGCCAACGCAGCAAACCCAGAAAGGCAAAGCAATAGGCTTCTTTAAACGCAATCATTTCCGGGGAAGGAATGTCCAGACGAAAACCATTCGGCAGGTGCTTTTCAATGGCCCGGACCAGTTCCTGATGGAATGCCCCTCCACCGGTCACCAACACCGGACCCATTCCAGGCGCACCGGCAAGCGACTTCCCGATCTGATACCCGATGTGCTGACACAGGGTTTGGGAAACATGTTCCGGTTGGTTTTTCCAGGGCTCCAGAAGGGGCTTCCAGATCTGGGCCACTTCCTCATTGCCCAAACTTTTCGGCGCAGGAAGGGTGTAGTACGAAAGACCGTTCAACTGCTGCAGCAAATTGGGAATCGGCTGTCCCTGAGCCGCCAGTTGCCCATTTTCATCGTATGGTTTCCCGGTCCAGGCGGCCACCTGGTTGAGCAGTTGGTTGCAAGGTCCCACATCGAAGCCCAAAAACCCGGTCGGGCTTCGAAACGATAGGTTGCAGATGCCACCCAGGTTCAAACATGCAGGAACATGCGCAAAAAGCACCTTTTCGGCACCGGGAACCAGCGGGGCACCTTGTCCGCCCAGGCCCACATCGAGGGTTCGGAAATCCGAAACCACGGGCAGTTGGAGGAGGCCGCTTAAGATCCCCCCGTTTCCGATCTGCAGGGTGTAGCCATCGGCAGGATGGTGAAAAACCGTATGTCCGTGCGAAGCCACCAGCAGGGGCCGGGCGTCGTTTTCCCGACAAAATTGCCCGACGGCCTCCGCCGTAAACCGGAGAAATGCCGTTTCGGTGCGGAGCAATTCCAGTCCGGAAGCAAGTGGCGCCTGGCGAAGTTGGTCCTCCAGCGGTTCCGGAAAAGGCCTCGATGTGGAAGCCAGGATTTTCCCTGTCCAGCCCTGGGTCGGACTTCTTTCAAATTGACAAAGCGCCAGATCCAGTCCATCCAGCGAAGAACCCGACATAAGGCCCAGAATGGTGTACGAATGCGGTTTTTCGGTCATGTTCGGTGCCAGATGGGGTTTCGGTGGAGGTCGGCCAAAGGTCCGGTTTTGCGCCTTCCCGGCGAAATTAGTTTTCAGATTTTCTTGCGATGGGGGTTTTTCGTTTGGGCGTGCCGGCTTCCTGCGTCGCCGTCGGGCTCTTCGCTCCAAATCCTCGCCCTGGGCCGGGATGAAGCGGAAGGCGCCTTGCACTGGCCACCGTTCCGGCCCGGTCTGCGGGTTTTCCGCTGCGATCCCTCACGCGGGGCGGTTTTTTCCGGAACAGAACACCCGGAAATCAACAATTACCGGTTTCCGGTACAGGTAATTTCCCTGGAGCGGCACTTTGGTTGGGCTGGATACACCATTGGGCAGTCCATTGGGGGAGGAATGTTGGTTGGTAGGAATGGGATTCAACCTTCGGCAGGCTTTTTGGAGGCCCGGTACATTCGACCCCGCTGGGGCCATGACTTTGTCCAGGGGTTTTATGCTACAGACATGTGACCCCGCTCGGGTCGGGTTTCATTCCTCCCCTGATGGTGTCGGGTCGGTTTGAAACCCTGCAGAATTGAACAATGATCCACGGTTGAAACACCGGATGGAATTCATCTTCGAAAATCCGGTTCTGACAGTTCCGGTTTGGCGTCCTTTGGAGTACCGTTATTCTTCTTCGATCCAGCACCAGACTGAACGTAAAGTACGGCAGCCAATAGCCAATAATTGAACCGTTGATGCAACCACTCTGACTACCTACCTAGGAGAAAAGCCGAAGGAATGGAAACGTGCCTGGCTATCGGGTTGGGAGACCCTGCCTATCCTACGAAGTTCGTAGAGACCCCCTTCAAAACGCTTTTTGCAAGTGGGTTCATTGGCAACCATCTGGTTTTGGTTTTCACTGCCTAAAGTCATACTTTTGAAATACTATGAAAACCGGAACATACTTTATTGTTCATTCTCAAACCGTTGAACAGGAAGATGCTTTGATTGCTTTTGCAAAAGCTCTGAAGCTGGAGTTTACCGTTTCCAAAGAAAAGCCATACAACCCTGATTTTGTGGCAAAAATCAAAAAGAGTCGTGAAGATTATGCGCAAGGAAGGTAATCTGGCACGAGAAAAAAGGAAATCTTGTGGTTTTTGAACTGGGAACCGGCAAAAAAGTAATGCTCCAGGCTTTGGGTTCTGGAAAACAAAACATAATCCTTGATCTTTCCACTTTGAGTGCTGGAGTTTATGGCTACAGGCTGGAAGGCAACTGCCCTTGCCCTGAACCTAAAAAGTTGATTGTAGTAAAGTAAATGAGGACTTATTTAAATATTTTGTTTTTGGTCTGCATTGGGATAGTCTCCTGGTGCAGGCCATTATTGGGGCAGCAAATTCTATGGGAACGATCTTTTCATCTCAGAACAGAGCAGTTTTTCTCTGTTTGTTCGTCTGGTGACGGTCAAATTTTGGCTGGGGGCGAAACCTTCGCATATGGAATAAATGTACCTGGCAATACTGCATTTATGGGTTCGGCTTTGTTCAAGATCTCACCGGAAGGTGATTCTATTTGGATCAAAAAAATGCCCTATTTGGGATCGATAAAGAATCTCGTACCCACTGGTACGGGTTTGATTTGGGCAGTTTTTCAAGTAACAGAGCCCTTCCAACCCACCAATAACAAGTACTACCCTGCTGTAACTTTACTGGCAAACGATTCTGCCATACTGATCAACAAATCCTTTCCAGAGCTGAATACCTTTGAGCTGGCCGATAGTTATTCGACCCTGGATGGTGGTCTGATCTTGTTTGGGACCAAGAGCCCCAGCCTCTTTCCGGGCTATACCTCCGATTTTTATGCGATGAAACTGAGTGCTCTTGGCAACCTGGAATGGAGCCGGGCTTACAATCCAGGCCCGACGAACAGCTTTTGCCAGGCAGGGCAGGTGGAACCTATGGCCAATGGGAATTTTCTGGTTAGCGGGTCCATGGGCAGTTGGATTGTAAGCTTTGAAATCGACCCCGTCGCCGGTACCGATACCAACTTTGTGCAGTGGTATCAGGCTGATGGAAATTTCTTGATTAAGAATGGATCCGTCAGACAAAGTATCAATAATTCCCGAATCGTTACGGGTAGTATTCAGAACTCATCATCGCAATTTTATATTTCTAAATATGATTCTGCGGGTTTTAGAATTTTTGGCGGGGCTTCATTATTAGGTTCTGTCCCCCCTTTTACAAACAAAGACGGATCCTGTATCCTTTTAACCGCAATTGATGTCAATACCCGATTCTTATCGAGATTAAATTCAGATTCCACGGATTATTGGAAAGTACAGCTGGTAACAAGCATCCCTGGTAGAAAATTTTTTTATGATTTACTTTATTCTGAAAATGACAATGGTTACTTGGTTGGCACAAATACCCGAACGGGCTACAGTGATGATTTCTACATTGCCAAATTCTCCGGCATTGGCACGCCATTTGATCCTACAGGCATAAAGCAGCCCCACCTCGTAAAAAACGATGCCCTTCCTTTCCCCAACCCTTGCCTTGAGTCGTTCCGATTCAAAAAAGAATTCCAGAAAGGGGAGGTGTATTTGTTTAGCCTGGCGGGTAAACGGGTTCTATCGCAACAAAGCTTGCACAAAGACCAGGCCCTTGATGTTTCCATGCTGGCAGCGGGCACATACCTTTACCGTGCTGTGTTGGACGGAAGGCCGCATTGGGGGAAAGTGTTGAAGCAATAGTACCTGATCGATTTTTTCAAAAATGGGCCTGGTCTAAACAAGGCAACCCCATCCCAACAATCGGGTCGCAAGATCCGGAATTGTGTGAACAGGGCAGGCGGAGAACGGTGCTTAACGCTTTGGCTTGCGATTGATTTTTGCATAACTTGCCCTGAGGCAGACCCTGATCCTTAGTAAAGTAACCTGAAATGATACAAGCATCGGAAGAATCACACCCCATAGGATGTAAGGAACCGTTCTCCTCCAGCAGCGAACCGATCCAAACATGAAAACTAGTTATTGTAAAATGAGAATTTTCAATAGGAATAAATTTTCTACCCCGAAAGCACTTTTGCTTTCGGGGTATTTATGGTTTGGCTTGGCATTCAGCGGGATTTCCCAGGAAATTTTATGGGAGAAGTACTGGCCAAATGTAACGGGGCGATTTGATGCGATGGTTCAGGGAGATTCCGGGTATTATTATGGCTGCGGCGTCATGAAGGTTGTTCGAAATTTTAGCCAGCCAGCACAGTTCCGGGATACCATTTCTGGCGTTATCTTAATTAAACTGACCCCAAATGGCGATACAGTTTGGTGCAAAAAGATCTGTGATCAACCGGGTAATTTTCTTTCCAATGTTGCCTTTATTCAAAAAGGATCCAATGGGTTGCTTTATCTTTCTTTAAGGTGGGCTGTTTGGCCCGATGCTTTTGAGTACCGGATTTTCACTGTATTGCAATCCAACGGACTGGCCTTGCTTACGGTTCAGATTCCTTATAGTACATCTACAAGTCTGCGAGGCATGACAGTTGACGAGGAAGAGAATCTGTATTTGTATGGAGAACGGGAAAAAGCAAGCACAAGTAATACTTACGAGATGTTTTGCATTAAGGTAAAAGCCAATGGCGAAGTAGTATACAATAATAGCTACAGCCCTTCCAACCATCCATACTCAGAAGCTCAATATGCAGAACCTATGCCTGGAGGGAAGTTGAGATTGAGTGGCAACAAAGGGAAAACAATCGTTGCATATGAGCTGGACAGTGCCGGGAATCAAACCAACTACCGGGAGTTTATGGACAATCCTTATGGTTATGTCCAGCAAAGCGGGGCTTATGTACAACAGGCAGAAAGGGGATATTATTTGGTTTCAGTCAAGTGGTTTGATGGTGCACCTGAAAACAGCCCGGTTAAAGGGATGGTTGCCAAATTTGATTCATTAGGGAATAAAATCTGGAGTGGGTACAGGAGCCAATCGGGAACAATACCCTGGCCTCTTCAGGACGGTGGATATGCAATAACCACCTGGAAACCCAACTTTGCATATATGCAAAGATTCTCAGGCGACAGTACGATGCTTTGGGAGGTTGTACATTCAAATTCAAATGGTGTTTCTGGAAGCGGAAGAAACATTGTAGGAATGGTTTTTGGAAATAATGAAGGCCTGGCATTTGGGTTAAGGCAAAATTATGGCATTGTCAGTCCTGGCAGGTATGCCTTTATCATGAAATTTGCCAACGTCGGCTACCCTGTAGATCCGTCTAATCCCCAACCCCCGATTTTATCCACAAAAGAACCGGTTAAAGAAAGTCGAATACAGAATGCTTTTCCCAACCCCACCACCGGCATTTTTCATGTGGCGGGTATGGGCAGTGGCCTTTTCCGGATCCTGGACAGCCAGGGCAGAACAGTATTGGAAGCAGAGCACAAGGGTGGAGACGCCATTGATGTTTCAGCGTTGCCCTGTGGGGTGTACACCTACAGTCTGGTTACAAAGGGCAGTAAAACAGAAGGTCGGATTGTGAGAGAGTAGTATGTCCAATGATCCGACTCATTTTCCACTTTTTCTTTATTCGTAGTTTCTCCCGACCCATCCATTTTCCTTTTCCGTGACCGAGAACCAGACTCAACACCCCGAAATACAGCCAATTGGCTATTTTTAACCAGCCAATGCAACGAACCCCAACACATACCCATGAGAAAAGCCTCTGGAAAGGAAACGTACTGCTTTCGGACCGGGTCGGGAGACCCTACGTATCATGCGAAGTTCGTAGAGCCGCTACGCGAACTCTACGAACAAGTGGGGCTTTGGTTCCTTGATTTTTCTATCTGTTGAAATGGTTCGGACATGAAGTCTTAGCCTGAAGGGCCATTCCTTCTGCATCAAAATGGGTTTAAGCCAAATTCCTCCTGCCTTCCAGAATATCTTCGGCTATCCGCTCTTTTAGGACAAGTAGTTGTTGAAAATCTGGTTGTTCCACCCAGTGGATGGCTTTGAACGACTCAATAGGGGCATCCATAATCAATCTTGATAGTTCAATTTCTTCCACCCACATATCCTTCTGTTTGGCTTCAGAAACCACGTCCGGCCAGTCGAAGGAGAATTTCTGACAGAGAAATAAAATGTCTGCCAGATCTTTGACCTCGTTTCTGCCCAGAGCCGAAAGTTTGTTGGAAAGGATATTTTGCCAATGATCAACCCTGTGGAAAAGTTTTTGATTGGTTTTTTCTCCGAACGAATACGCCACATCATTGATCCATTCCAATTTTAGGGTAACGGATTTTTCCATTACAAAACACCGTACAAAATGGGTGTCTGTTACCGATACCTCAACTTCAAATCCGCTGGTGGTAAGATGAGTTAGGTTTTTAAGTACCTCGGATTGAAATGCCTGACTTTGATTGACAAAAAAATCCAGATCATCCGAATACCGATGCTGAAGATAATGCCGGCTTAAAGCGGTACCACCGCTCAGGTAAAACAGTTGATTAACCTCTTCAATCTTTCTTAACACCCTATCCTGCAGAGGGTAAAGCGTTTTTTCGTAAAACTCCTGCTGCATATCGGTAGCGGTTTTGTAAAGATTTGGGCCAAAGCCGGGAAATAACTATTTCACTCAATGCTGCATTTAATTCAGAAGGATTGAGAATGGCCCGAAGCTGATACCAGGAACTGGATTTGATGATGGAGACCAGTAGCCGGACTTTGGTATCGTCCAGTTCGTCCTGGGATAAAATGGCCTCAAGATCCGATTTGGAATAGGTGTATTCGTTCCAAATCCTTTGCAGAATTTTAGACCTAAGTTCATAATCCAGACGTTCGAATCCTTCCATGGATGTGCAAAATAGAGAAAAATGGATGGAAACTCCTCCAGGTGTAAAGGACTGAATTTTACACTTCCGTTTGGGGCAATCGAAAACAAACCCCCGCGTGAGGGACCGACGTGGAAAGCCCGGAAGGCGCAAGGAACGCAGCGCCTGAGGACTTGCAACAAAGGGCCCGACCACCGGGCTGAACCGGGATTGGACCCTTTCTGAACTACTGTCCTCCAGCCCGGGGGGCACGCCCAAATCCCATGAAACCCTCAGCCTTTCGAAGGCCCGGCAACAATGGCCTGCGCAAATGCCCGTCCGGACTTTCTCAGCTTTGCATCAGCTGGTGCACCTGTGTCCAGGGCCCGCCATTGTACACATTTGCGATCCCCTTGCTTTCGAGCACCGATTTGGCATGGCCACTCCGGTTTCCGCTTCGGCAAAAGACAACGATGTTTTCCTTGCCTTTAAATTTCGACAGGTTTTCGGTGAGGGTTTCGAGCGGGATGTTTACCGCGCCCTGTACAGAACCTGAGCGGAATTCAGACGGACTGCGAACATCCACAAGCATGGCTCCGGAATGGATGATCTGGCGGAGGTCCACCTTTCCTTCGGTGCTGCCTCCTGTGAGGTTTTTTAAGAAATCAAACATAGAATCTGGATAAAGCGAGTCCTGCCGAAAACCAATCCGGAAAAACTCAGGTGAAAAATTCAGGTAAAATCAGGCCAGAACCTTGCTCTGGCACACAAAGTCGGTGCGGGGAACCGAAGTGGCGGAGATGGCTTTGAATCCACCGGCTACTTCCTGAAAATCATGGATGCCTCGGGATTTGAGGATGGACGCAGCAATCATACTCCGGTATCCGCCTGCGCAATGCAGGAAAAACGGACCGCCTTCAGCTACCCCATGAAACCATTCGTTGATAAAGGCCAATGGACGGTTGTAGGCTTCGTCTACGTGTTCGGCGGCATACTCGGTATCCCGGCGAACATCGATGACGCGGCTCTCTTTGGGTTGAAATGCCGCAGCAAACTGATCGGCTGTGATGCGGTTTACGGTATCGGTTTCTTTGCCGGCTGCTTTCCAGGCCTCTATACCTCCCTCCAGATACCCAACCACCTGGTCGAAGCCGACGCGGGATAAGCGGGTAATGGCTTCTTCTTCTTCGCCCGGCTCGGTTACCAAAAGAATAGGTTGCTGCACATCTACTACCAATGCCCCAACCCATGGCGCAAAATCGCCTTTTAGTCCGATGTTGATCGATTTTGGTATGAACCCTTTCGAGAAGGCTTCGGCCTCCCGCACATCCAGCACCAGGGCATCGGTGAGGTCGGCCTGTTGCTCGAACATATCCGGACTCAAGGCATGCATGCCTTTTTCCAGTACCTTTTCAAAACTGGAATAGCCTTTTTTGTTCATCGCCACATTCATCCCAAAATATCCGGGAGGAGGTAAAAGGCCATCGGTAACCGCTGCTATAAATGCCTCTTTGTTGGGTTGATTGAGTGCATAATTCATTTTCTTCTGGTTGCCCAGCAGATCGACGGTTTCTTTCATCATGTTTTTGCCGCAGGCCGATCCGGCGCCGTGGGCAGGATAAACAATGACATCGTCGGCCAGGGGCATGATTTTGTTCATGAGGCTGTCGTACAACATGCCTGCCAGTTGTTCCTGGGTCATGCTGGCTGCCTTCTGAGCCAGATCGGGCCGGCCCACATCGCCTAAAAACAAGGTATCGCCGCTGAAAATGGCGTGGTCTTTTCCGTTTTCATCTTTCAACAGATAGGTTGTGCTTTCCATGGTGTGGCCGGGTGTGTGCAGCACTTTGATGGTCACTTTTCCAATCGAAAACTCAGCTCCGTCTTCCGCCGAAATGCATTCAAATTCACAATTGGCATTGGGTCCGTACACGATTGGTGCTCCGGTTTTTTGGCTCAGATCCACGTGGCCCGACACAAAATCGGCATGAAAATGGGTTTCGAAAACATACTTGATTTTAACACCATCTCTTGCTGCCCGATCGATATAGGGCTGCACTTCCCTGAGGGGATCGATGATGGCGGCCTCGCCTTCAGAAGTAATGTAATAGGCCCCCTGGGCCAGGCATCCTGTATAAATTTGTTCTATTTTCATAACCTTTCGGTGGTTTGGAAGTATGGTGCAAAAGTAGTTTCCAAAAATCGGGCCAGAGGTTACTTTGGTTACAATCCAGGCCATTCCTTTTTGGGGCTTCCCCTCGTGCCTCGGGTCGGGCCCTTTGGTCCAAGTCCGCTTCCCGATGGGCGCTCAACCCAATGGAATTCGTACAAACCGGCGTTCGCCCACCGGAAATGCGGGCTTTCCCCGTCGGTCCCTAAGCCGTTCGTTTTGCGCCCAATCCGGCAGCTCAAAAATGAAAATTCAGAATGGCATTGAAGTGAAAAAGATCCACTTTGTTGAAAATATAGTTGAGGTTGCCCTGGGTCTGACCCAGATTGGTTTTATACACGGCGAGTAATTCTGCTTCCAGACCAGTTGCAGGACCACTGAATTCGTGCTTCAGGCCCAGATTAATCTGTCCATAAGAGGGCATGCCATATTTGTTGAGGAGCGCAAAACCTGGATCAGGCAGGTTATAGTAACCTACCGCTAATTCAGGGCGAAGCCGATATTTTGGGAATGATTTGCTGATTCTGACAACCCCTGCATGCACATCGCCCGATCCTTCATTTCTTTCTCTGGCCATGAAAGTGAAAAAAGGCTCCCGGCCCCATTCTCTGGGCATCAGAAACCTTCCATGGCTGGTAATCCGGGTGTAGTTAAGACTGGTTTCCCAGGTTTGGCTTTTCCAGCCAAGCCTCCCTCCCACCGAATATGACTTCCAGTTTCTGGACACAAAAGCAAAATTTGGATCTGGATTTCCTCCATCGCCCAGCCTTCCCTGAGCCATGGCCTGAAAGCCCCAGAACCACCCTTTTGGCAAGTGGCCCTCAGCCTGGAGCCATTGGGTATGGAAAAGATTGTGTGCTGCAAGTGTCCAGTATTGAATTTTGAAGGAAGGGGATTTTTGGAAAGTCAGGTTTCCCAGAAGAATGGCCTTGCTTTCCAGTTTTCCCGGGTAAAGGGATCTTGATCCGGTTTCATCCACCCCGGCTCCATACAAACCCACTGATTCTCCGATCTGAAACCACTCCAGGGTTCCTCGGGGTGAAATTTCAAAAAGGTACCCAACACGAAACTCCCAGTTTTTTACATCTCCAAGTGATTCAAACCATACCCCGCTTTCTGCAGTAGGGCGCATTCTGCCGTCCTGAAGATTTATAAAAGGAGACTTTATGCTTTGTCGTCCAAATACGAAGGTAGATTTACCTCTGGAGTATTTGAGATACAGTTCTTCGAGGCGGTCCAGATCGTGTTTGTTTTTCAGGTCCCTGATGTCGAACTGGCCTGATTCATACCGGGAAAGGCCTCCTGTATTTGGGTCCCTCCTTGTCAGATCTGAAGAGCCGATGTTGAAAATGTAAAATCCCGACAACCCAAGCTGAAAATGTCTGAAAGTATCGGTCTCAAATTTTAGTCCTCCGCCGATGGCATTGGCGAAATAATCGGTCAAGCCGGCACGGTTGTCTGTGCCCATGAAGTAATACCGCATGTGCCCCGAAGGCTTGCCATTCCGGAAAAATTCAAGCAAACTGGTGGGGTTCCCAGGCGCAGGCGCAGGACCATCCGATCCATTGTGCTGGGCAAAAGAAAAACCAGAGATGGCCAGGAGCCAACCCAAAATCCAAAACTTCATTGATCCGGGGATTTAAAAACCTGCTTTGATATAGCTCCAGCCTTGTTCCTGTTTCATCACGATTTCAAGAATCGCTGCAGGCACCGTACCCGCTGAAGGCAACAACATGGATTTGTCTATTTTCCTTTCACGCATCGAAAACTCACAGCCCACGAATGCGATCCCTTTTTTCCGGAATCCATCCAGTTTTTCGGCCACTTTGCTCTGGGAGGCCACAAGCATTTCCAGACCCGGACCATGACAAACTACCTCAATCTCAGCCGTAGGAGCGACCGATAACAAATTGTTCAATTGTTTCATCAGGGCTTTGTGCGCCACGGTATCGGCCGAAACCAGCTGAAAAACAATGCGATGGGGAGCCTGAGTGGGCTGGGCTTTCAAAGAGCCGATACCCGCAAAAAAGAAAAACAGAAGGATAAAATTTTTCATGTCTGAAGTGTTTAACGAAATTGATAATCGACGCCGGTTACCTGAGTCAGCAGGGTTGCCGGGGCATCGAGGGCTTTTGCATTTTGTTCCGGTTTTGGAGAAACGGGCGAATACTTCTGTAAAAACCACCGCAATACGCCATGAAGGGTAAACTCTGTATTGGCTGGGTTTTTAACACCTCTTATCCGGCATAGCATGTCTTCCGGATCGCCATCCCTTTCACAGGCGCAAATCGAATACGTAGCTGTCAGATCAAGAGGCTTTTTACCGATTTTCACCGACTGGACCCGTTTACCTTTTTCGCCGA
>JBIPNA010000184.1:0-6891 GCA_044375665.1 Catalimonadaceae bacterium | reverse complement strand
CGTCATGATCGGGTCTCTTACCCAATCGGGCAACCAGCAGAACGTTTTTCTGACCGTTAATTTCCCTGCCAATATTCCTGCCGGGGCCAATTACAGGCTAAGGGTAAAAGGAAGCAGCCCGCTTACATACAGCCAACAGGTTAACGAACACCCTTTTTCCATTTCGAAACTGGTTCCTTCCGACCCGAATTTTTACCCTGAAGGATACTGGCGGGGCTATTTTTACCGCTGGACTCCTTCCATCCCCGGAACCATCAACGACGCCAACACCGAAGATATCTTCAACCCCAACAATTATCTGGGTTACATAACCGAAGACTCCTTATCCTTTGATTACAACTGGGGCAACAATACAAGTGCTCCACACATCTTTCCCGATACAAACAATGTCTGTGGCACTTACCGCGACTTTTTTTCCATTCGGATGCGCCGCCGGATTGCCTTTGAGGAAGGTTACTATGTCATAGGTGGAGGTGCCGACGATGGCTTTCGGATCAGTCTGGATGGAGGAATTACCTGGGTCTTGTCAGATTGGAGCGACCATGCTTACCGGGGATCATTACAAAACAACGGTTGCGGGATATTTCTGACTGCAGGGGTCAGAGACGTTGTAGTTGACTTCTATGAAAACAAGACCGATGCCAGATTTAGGTTGGTCCTGCTTAAAACAGGAGATCCGGCAGTAAATCCCATTTCTATCGTTTCTCCTGCAAATGGTGCCACCATTTGTACAAGTGCCGGCCTTGTCCCTCTGACAGGAGCCCCTCCGGGAGCCTGGCAATGGTCTGGACCGGGAGTAATCCACAACGGGTTTCTCAATCCGGCTGTTGGCGGAACCGGACCGAGGACCATTACTTACCAGACCGGATTTAGTGCTTTTGGGCAAAACTGTGTTAAAACCACCAGCATCACCGTCAATGTGGTGAATGGTTTGTCAGCAGCATTTTCTGGTTTGCAGCCAGGGTATTGCACCACTGCCAACCCTGTTAATCTTTCTCCCCAGAATCCAGGCGGAATTTTTTCAGGTCCCGGAATTTCAGGAAATCAATTCTCACCAACTTCAGCAGGACCTGGTACACATACCATTCAGCACATTCTCAATACGCCGGGTGGTTGTTCTGATACCGTCCAACTCATAGTCGAGGTGTCTGCACCTGTTACGCCTCTTCTTAATGTTCCTTCCAGTCTTTGCAGTTCCTCCTCCCCTATTGCATTAACAGCAAACGTATCCGGAACTTTTTCAGGGCCTGGTGTCAGCAACAACCAATTTGACCCTGCCCAGGCTTTGACAGGCGACAATACGATTACTTTCACTAGCAACCAGGGGTTTTGTCAGGTCTCTGCCACTGCAACCATATCAGTACAACAGCAGCCCAATACATCCATCAGTTTATCCCGAAACAGTTTCTGCATCAACCAGCCAGGAAAGTCGGGAATTACTTTAAGCCCTCCGGGTGGATTACTAAGTGGTCCTGGTGTTCAGGGGGATTCTCTTGCGCCTCAGGGTTTGGGCTCGGGAATTTACACGCTCCAATACATCACCGGGGGTATCTGCCCTGATACCGGAATTGCCACTTTCCAGGTTTTTGAACTGCCGGATGCAGGTTTCAATAATTTACCAGATACAGTTTGTGAAGGATCGGCAAATATCACCCTGGTGCCCAATACACCCGGAGGAAGCTTTGTGGGACAAGGAGTGATTCCTCCAAATCAGTTTTCACCTGGAATTTTGCCAGTAAACAACACGTATCAAATAGAATACCGCATTACTCAAAACGGATGCTTTAACCGTACAGAACAGTTTGTCAACATTCTTGACAAGTTAAAACCAACATTAAGTTTCCCAACACTCAAGGCAAGATACTGCCGGTTTGATCCGGTTTTTAGTCCGGTCTCCAATCCGCCGGGACGATATTTTTTAAATGGACAGGAAGTAACAAATATTGACCCGACTGCTCTGGCGCCGGGAAATTATTCGCTTCTGGCGGTTTTTCGACCTGCTTCAGATCTGAGCTGCATCGATTCTTCATCGGCCCGTTTTGCCTTCACCATTATTGACAATCCAAGACCCGATCTCGGACCAGATATTGAATTGGAATCAGGACAAAGCATACGATTAGATCCAAAGGTATCGGGTCCTTACACCTGGACTATGGGCGAATCAGGCCTTGATCCTGCTTCTGGTCAGCCTTTTGAATTTCAGCCCACCATTGCACAAGAGGTGTCGGTGTTGGCAACTGACCCAACAGGAACCTGCTCCGGTTCGGATGCTATTCAGATTTCCGTTCGGGAAAAACTGGAATTCCCAACTTTGTTTACCCCCAATGGCGACCAGGCAAATCAGGTCTGGAGGATTAAAGGCGCTTATCAGAATATGAAAGTGACCATTTTCGACAGATGGGGCAAGAAAGTCCACTCAGGCCTGGTTCAAAATGAAATCGGGTGGACCGGTGAAGGCTCCGACTCCAAAAAAGGGCTGTTTTACTTTTTGGTTGAACACCCTTCTGATGGCCGGAACTGGACTGGCTGGGTAATGATGGCCTCAGAAAAATAAAAGGTTAGGGCTTTGGTATAATTTCAGTCCGCAAAGAATCTGTTCTCTGTTGCAGAGAATCCAGGTGGCGTAAATGCCTTACCTGCTCTCTGTGAAGGTTTTCAATGGTTTGAACATTGGTTTCAATCTTTTCTACCGTTGAAAGCAAGGTAGTTTTCATGGTAGCCACCTGGGCGGTAATGATTTTAAGACTAATGGCCAGAAGGACAATCCCGAAAATTTTGCCCAGCACTTTCAAACCATCATCTCCAATCCGGTCTTCAAGCCACTGTGAGCTTCTCAAAACCAGAAATACCAGGATCAGATTGATGAAAATCCCCAGGACAATGCTTTCATAAGAATATTGGGAGCGCAGAGAAACCAGGGTAGTCATCGTTCCAGCCCCTGCGATGATGGGAAAAGCCAGTGGAACAATGGTACCGCCTGTACCCCCGGTAGGGTTGTCTTTAAAAAGCTTCCGCCCAAGGATCATTTCCATGCCCATAAGCAACATGACAACAGCACCCGCCAACGCAAAGGATTGAATATCAACACCAAAAAGTTTCAGAACTTTTTCACCCAGATATAGAAAGGCCATCATAATTCCTCCTGCAACCAGTGTTCCTTTCATTGGCTCAATTCCACCGCTTCGCTTTTTGATATCCAGAATAAGCGGAATGGATCCCAGAATATCAATGACAGAGAATAAGATAAGGGTAACGGATCCCACTGAGGTCAGATCAAGTTGCATGGCTTTTGGTAATGAATGCAAAGGTATGAATCCCAATCCTGAACCTTTCATCGGGCTTTGAATCCCGGAAAACAGATCTAAACGTTTATATCCGTGTAAAACACTTATTTTTCAAGAGGCATGTTTTTTATTTGAATCGTTGAACGGTTCAACAAAACTTTACTAAACTAAAAAAGTACGCAAATGAATGCAGTCGTTAATTCGGTCCGTCTCCTCGGCAATATCGGAAAGGACCCTGTTATCCGTGAATTTTCAAACGGAGGAAAAGTTGCCAATTTCACACTGGCCACCCCGCACATTTCCAAAGATAAAGATGGCAACCGGGTGGAAGAAACGGATTGGCACAACCTGGTCATCCGGGGAAAAATGGCGGAAGTGGTAGAAAAATACCTCTCTAAAGGCTCCCAGATTGCCGTTGAAGGTGCACTTCGGTCCAGGAAATACCAAGATAGTGAAGGCACTGACAAGTACATTACAGAAGTAATTGTCAACGACCTCCAGATGTTGGGCGGAAAAAAAGACAAATAGATTTATTGGCGGAAAGAACAGTGGATTTCCCTGATCTTCCGATAGTGCAAGGCCAAATCTGAGCCAAGGTCTTTCCAGTTGGGAAGACCTTTTTTATTTGACCTATCCTTGATTGCCTTTCAGCCTTTTGTTGGAAATGAAAACAACATGGATATCAGTGCCAGTTTTGATGTTGCATTGACGGAATTAAAAACCGGAAACGATATCGATCACCTGACCCTATATCTCTTCAGGTTATAGATTACTGCCTGAGGCCAGGGAAAACAAGGAATTGGTGCAGCAGGGAATGCGGACCGGTTTTATAAAATCAGACATGAAACGACCTGGTTTCTTTATGAATCCACCTGAAGGTCCATGGAAGAATATTGAGAGCGTGTCCCCGAATATTCGAGCGTATCGAAGACAATTTCACCCGATTGGGTATTGTAAAATCCAGCCACCATGCCCACCTCTCCGGCCTCAATATAATCAGATAACCAGGTGCTGGTTTCCCTGAGCTTTTTCACCGAACGCCGAAGATTGAGCATGGCCACCTGATTGACGAGGGCCGGATCAGACTCTGCCTTACGTATTTTTGCCTGTTCAATCGAAGGCTGAATTTCATCAAAAATAAATTTGATGTTTCCATCCTGATTAAGTTCGAGACTTTGCATGATGGCTCCGCAGTTAGAATGCCCAAGAATGACCACCAATCGAACACCCATTTCACGGCAAGCCATTTCTACACTTCCGGCAATTTCACGGGTGATGATGTTACCTGCAATTCTGATACTGACGATATCCCCAAGTCCGGCATCGAAAACCAAATCAGGACTTGTTCGGGAATCGATGCAACTGATCACAACTGCCATTGGATTTTGCTGAGCTGACGAGTCGGATATCTGACCCCTGATGAATTTTGCAGATGGCTTTCCGGAAGTGAAGCGCTTATTCCCTTCCTTCAACAGTTGAAGAATTGAAGGCGGATCCAGATCCTTTTGATTTTCCTTTGATAAAACATCACTAAACTGTTTTTGATTGGCGTGTTCCCCCAAAGGGTTCATTTGAAAAACGTTGACCAGAATTTTTCGGGCAGGCGCTCCATTCTGAATAAAATCTTTGAGAAGCTCTACCACATCCGAATCGATGAAATGCGTCTGGCTTCCATCAAATATGATTTTACCTTTAGACGGAATGTCGCGGAGCATTTCCTTAATAGCAGCTTTGTGCAAAAAAGAGACCTGATTTGGAAAGGTAATATGGGTTGTATCGCCAATGGTTTTTTTCTCTTCAACCCTGGCGAATGGATTCTCAAGATTACTTTTCATCAGGAAAAACAAACTGACCAGGGACCCGACACAAACCCCGGTAAGCAAATCGGTGAATACGATTGCAAAAACTGTGGCCAAAAAGGGAATGAACTGACTCCAACCCCGGCGATACATTTTTTGGAAAATCTCGATTTTTGCGAGCTTGTATCCAGCCACCATCAATATGGCGGCAAGTGAAGCAAAAGGAATCAGATTCAAATACCTGGCCAACAGTAAAAACCCCACCAAAAGCCAGACTCCATGAAGAATTGCCGAAGCCCTGGTCCTTCCCCCTGCCTGGAGGTTTACGGCACTGCGAACAACGACCGAGGTTATAGGCAATCCTCCGATTAAACCTGCCACCAGGTTTCCTGCACCCTGGGCCATGAGTTCCCTATTGTTGGGAGACGATCGCTTGTAAGGGTCCAGGTTGTCGGTTGCTTCAATATTGATCAGGGTTTCCAAAGAAGCCACAACCGCAATGGTCACAGCAACCCACCAGACCCTGGGATTTAACAACTCACTAAAGTTTGGAAAAACCAGGCCACTGCCAAGGTCTCCAAAAGCTGGAATTTGAACCAGGTGTTCCTTATTGATGGCAATATCCGGAAAGGCGGTTTGCAAGTAGGCATTGAAACCAATTCCCAGAAGGACCACAAAAAGGGAGGATGGCATAAAGCTGAATCGGGACAGGATGGTCTTGTCCCACAAAACCAAAATACCAATGGAAACCAGGGATAGAATTAATGCCGCAGGTGTGAAAAAGTAAACTGATTTGATAATTTCAGAAAAAGTGTTTTCCCCGTCTTTTTGAAAAAAGGAAAAATCTCCCTCGAAATCTTTGTCTAAACCAACCATATGCGGAATTTGCTTCAGCATCAGGATAAGGCCTATGGCCACCAGCAGGCCCTGGATAATGTTTTTGGGGATATAGCCCGCTATAAATCCTGATTTCAGCCAGCCAGCTAAAACTTGAAAACCACCAGCCAGAAACAATGCCACCGAAAAAACATGGAAAGATCCAAGGGTAGATTGGGCGGAGAGCACAACTGCGACCATTCCTGCTGCCGGTCCGCTGACACTGGAGTGAGATCCGCTTAAAAATCCAATCAGAATGCCACCAAGAATTCCGGAAATCAATCCTGAAACCATCGGCGCTCCGGAAGCGAGGGCTATGCCCAGACAAAGTGGAAGCGCCACGAAAAATACCGCAAGGCTTGCCGGAATATCTTTTTGCCAGGCAATTGAATGATCGGGCATTGGTTTTTTCTCAAATACCGGTGCATTTTAACATTATTCCTATAAAAGCCCGAACAATAATCTGGAAATCGTCTGTCGCCAATTTTGGTTTTTTGGAATATGGAATAGAAAACTGACAACCATCAGGAGAAATGCAACCATTGTCACATTCTTTGTATATACATTTGAATATTTTTGTAAATAAACATTCTCCATATGAAAGCAAACATGGGTACCGTGGACAAAGCCATCCGCATTGGAATTGCAGCATTTATCGGGATTTTATACTATTTAGGCAAAGTAGAAGGAACCTTAGGCCTTGTACTTTTGGGTCTGGCTGGAATTTTCCTCCTGACAAGTTTCGTTAGTTTTTGTCCCCTCTATGCCCCCTTTGGCATTTCGACCAAAGGCAAAGACGCCTAAATCTGAGATTATCCTTTCAAATTAATCTACCCAGCCAATCCCTGAACCCAACCGGATCAGGGATTTTTTTTGACAATTCCCAAGCCAGATGCTGACACACTTTCTCCCCGGGTGCAGAATGTAAAAAA